>CAYQRT010000072.1:0-11464 GCA_964419695.1 uncultured Spirochaetaceae bacterium
CCAGATCCAGCGCATCTATTTTGGGGGATGTACACCGGGTCCGAGGCGTATTCATTTCCTGCGCCGGGCCTGCCGGCGGCTGGCCTCGCCGCGGCGTTCCCGGGCGCCGGTCAGCGCTTCCAGGGGAAGATGATACTGCGCAGACTGCGTTTCCCGATCCGTTCCCGTTCGTCCGCCAGCAGCGTGTCCCAGGGGATCCGCCTCCGGTCCGCGCCGGGATGGGCGTCCAGGTAGTCGTATTTCATCACCCGGAGTTTCAGGGCATTGTTCTGCAGGAGAAGCAGCGAGGACAGTCCGGGAACAAGCAGGATGGTAAGAAAGGAAAGCCCCAGGGCGACCAGCCAGACCAGCGTCAAACCGAACGCCGTGAAGACAAAATTATCCGTAAAAAGAATGAACATTTTACGGACGTTCCGGGTGAGTTTCCCGCCGTAGCGGGATTGCAGCGGAAAAAAATAATGGGAGGCCGCCAGCCACATCAGGAACAGCCAGAACGCGGAAAAAAAGACAAAGTAGAAAAAAATCCCGTCGCCGGCCAGGGGCAGGTAGAACGTTCCGGCATTGACCAACAGTCCCACACCCAGCCCCTGCAGCAACCCGAAGGCCAGGCTGTTTTTCCAGGAGGCGGCCAGTTTCCGTAAAAAATCCCCGGCGGTGACCGGATTTCCGTCCGACATCTCCCGGGCCACCCCGCTGACCGCGCCCGCGTACAGCGCGTACAGGAGGCTGGCCGCGGTGATGATCACCAGTATGGTCCCGAAGGTGATCCAGAAATTGTTCACCGGAAAGACGACCGGCAGAAGGGCAAAGGCCGCCTCGCTGATTCCATACATGGCCGCGAACACGACGACGAACCCGGCGTTCATGAGGAGGATCCCCAGCAGGTTGTCCGCGATATCGATACCGGTTTTTTTAAGCAGAAAGCCGAACATAATCCCTTCCCCCACACGTGACATCGCCCGCCGGGCAACCGCGCTCAAGAACACTCCTCTTCCACAACTCACCGATTATTCCGGTGCACTTGCCCGGGTTCGAATGACCGCGGAGTATAAAAAGGCCGAAGGGCCGTCGTCCATTGGACAATCCCTTCGGCCGTACATTTTACTATAATCCCGGACGGGGTCAGCCTTTAATGGCGCCGCCTACCACGCCCTGGGCGATGCGTTTATTAAAAATAAAATAGAAGATCATGGCCGGTAACAGCGCCATGATCATGGCAGCCAGCTGCCAGCCCAGCTGGCTGCTGGTGAGGCCGGCGAATGAATAGACGCCGACGGGCAGCGACTTGGTCGCTTCCGAACTGGCCACGATCAACACCAGGATGAATTCGTTCCAGATGCCTAAGAACTGCAGAATGCCCACGGTGGCGGCCACCGGGATGGACATGGGCAGGATGATCTGGAAAAACGTCCGCATAGTGGACGCCCCGTCGATGAACGCCGATTCCACCAGGCTGTCGGGCAGTCCGCGTATGAACTGTGTGGAGAGCAGCACGGAAACCGGCAGGCCGAAGGCCGTATACACCAGGATGACGCCGATGTGGGTGTCGTTCAATCCGATACTGGAGATCATTAAAAACAGGGGAATGATGACTGAATTAATGGCCAAAAGATATCCCAACCCGACCAGAGCGCTGATAAACTTGGAAAGTTTCGGAAATTTCAGCTTGCTCAGCCCGAATCCCATCATCAAACCCAGCATAACGATCAGGCCGGCGCCGCAGGTGGAGTAGAGCAGGCTGTTTAAAAATTTGGTCGCGATACCGCCGCGGTTGAACGCTTGGATATAGTTGTACCAGATGGTCAGCCAGCCGATCTGGGACTGTATCTGGGGCGGCAGCTCCCGCACGTACACCGACTCCCCCGGTTTTCGGTTGGCGACCGAGGGGGACAGCTCCGACTTGAGCGGGAAGTACACCAACATGCGCTTGGACCAGCCGATAGTGGCCGATTCCAGGATGAGGCGGGGCCGCTTGTCGACCCGCCGGTCAAAGTCGTAGGGTATGTTCAGCTGGTCCTTCAGGATAATATATTCGTCGTTATAATTATCGAAAAGGTCATGGGGCAGCGAGAATACGTCCAGGTTCAATTCTTCATTCGATTTGAACGAGGAATATCCCATCCAGATGAGGGGCAGCACCGTGATTAAAAACCAGGAAATGAACACGATATAGGATACGATTTTCCCGATGGGGAAACGCAGCCTTTTTCGCCGGACTATATTGTCAATCTGTGCCATGACTACTCCTCCGCTTCGTTCGCGCCCAGTTTTTTACCCACAAAATTGCTGAGTATAATCAACAGGATGCTGATGATAACGATCGAATTGGCGATGGCCGACCCGAAGGCGAAACGCAGGGGATTGGAGTAGTCGTCGAAGGCGCTGTTGAACATGTAAATGGGCAGCACCATCGCGTTCTGCCGCGTCACGCCTCGGGTGGTCATGGCGAAGATCAGATCAAAGCCTTTAAGCGATCCGGCGATAGCCAGAATGACTGAGACGAGCACCGAGCCGGCCAGGGACGGCACGATCACCCTGAGAAAAATCTTCGCTTCGGACGCGCCGTCAATGGAAGCCGCTTCCACGATACTGCTGTCAATCTTCTGCAGATTGGCCAGGAAGATCATCATATACAAACCGGTATACATCCAGATAAGGACGAACCCGATCGGGATCATGACCGTTTCCGCCTTGAACATGAGATCAAACTGCGCGTCCGGATTATTCGTGAGCCATTGGAGCAGTTTGGCCACTGCCCCGTCCGTATTGAACAGCCTTTTCCACAGCAAGCCGACCACGACCGTGGAGAGAAACTGCGGCAGAAAGACGAATGACATGAAAAAGTGCTGCGCCTTCACCAGTTTGCGGTAAAGAATGTAGGCCAGCATGAAACCGATGGGAATCTGACCGAATATGGACACCACCACCACGATCATGCCGTTCTTGAACGCATGCCAGAAGAGGGGATCCTTAAGCATGGTCAGGTAGTTGTTCAGGCCCATAAAATTGATTTCACCGCCCTTGACGGGATTGAAATCCGTCAGGCTGAGCCAAATCGAATAGAGGACGGGATAGGTAACGATGAGGAGATAAATTACGAGACCCGGCCCCACCATCGCGAAGAAGACAAGCAACGCTTTGATGTTGCGACGCTTCATTCTTACTCCTCCTTGATAATAAAAGGGGGGCGTTGTGCGCCCCCCTGAATTCAATGTGATACAATCTGTAGAAGAGTCTTATCTCTTGACCAGACCTTCAACTTCATCAGCGATCTGCTGGGGAGTGGCTTCACCCCTGACGATCTTCTGCATACCCGCATTGAGCGCGTCGTTGGCGGCGCCGCTCAGGAATGCATCGATTACGTCAGTGTTCAGGGCCGACTGCGCCAGTCCAACCTTCTGCTTGACGATGGGCGGCAGGTCCGCGGGGACCTGGTAGTTCTTCAGGATCGGAGCCACGATGCCGCCGTCGCGCAGGCGCTGGGTGACTTCCGGTTCGGAGTAGAAGTACTCGAGCAGAAATTTGAGAGCCGCGTCGCGGATGGCGGGGTTATTACCGCCCTTTTTGGTCAGACCATAGCCAACCTGAATGGCGGCGGCCACGGAACCGGCCATGTTGGATTTTTCACCCGGCAGGGCGGGCCAAGCCATCATGAGCGAGTCGTCCTGGACAGCCTTGTCGATGCTGCCGGCGGCCCACTGACCCTGGACGCAGAAGAGCGCTTTCTTGTTGCCGTAGTTGGAGAGATTGGTGCCGTAGTCCACGCCGACCGACTTTGAAGTCATAACGCCGTCTTTCACCATGGTCTGAAGGACGGTCAGAGCAGCGACCCAGTTGGCGTCGTTGAACTTCGCTTCACCCTTCAGCGACTTGGCCACGTAGTTGGCGTCGCCGGAGATACGGGCGATGAAGGCGGACATGAGGCAGGAGCCCCAGGCCCAACCGTCGGCGCCGTCGATCGAAACAACTTCCAGACCCGCGGCCTTGGCCTTGGGAACCATGGCCTTGAGATCGTCATAGGTCTTGGGAACGTCGAAACCGAGGGACTGTACCAGACTCTGGTTCATGTAGAGAACCGTGGTGATGTTGGAAGTCCCCAGGGGAATCTCCCAAATCTCGCCGTTCGGCCCCATGGGCGGAACCAATTTCATATCATAGTAATTGGGGTCCATGTAGGGTCTATGGTCGAACTGCTGACCGGCTTCCTTCCAGGGTGTGCCCCAGCGGGCGTCAGCGCCCATGTACGCGAAGTCGGGAATCGATTTTTCGCCGCCGGCCAGGTTGGCGGTGACCTTCTGGTGATACGCTTCATCATACAGAAGTTCAAAATCGAGGGTGATGTTCGGGTTGTCTTTCTGGAACTGGTCCACGATGCGAACCCAGTTCTGGCCTTCCTGGTTGGCTTCGTTACCGTAAGCCATGGCTTTGATAACGACCTTCTGTCCAGGGCAATTGACGAGCATTGCGACCAAAAGGATCAGCAATACAATAATACCAATTGCTTTTTTCATTAGAGCCTCCTCCTTAAAATTTCATCTCTATAGGATAATCATGCGAATACCCTATAGCCTCATTCAATTGTTATATGCCAAATGAGGAGGCTTGGTCAAGTTTGAATCCGGTTTTTTTAGTCTTTATTTGAGGAACTTCGAAAACACTCTATTTTTAAGTAATGCGGTATTTTCGAAGTACCGTGGAAGAATCTGGGATAAAAGCCGGTTTTTCGGTCTGTCTGCCGGTTTATCCGGCGGGAAGACGCGGTGGAATTCCTGGCACAGGCGAGTCAGCCGCGGGTAGGGAATATCGCGCTGATATCATGTCGACAGAATATGATAGGTGTAGATGTAGTGCCCCGAAGATTGCGATTCGCTCAAACAGGCTGCATATCACGGACCATGACCGGGGTATGAGGGGAATTCAGTCACGCCCGCCACTATTTTACGTGTGTTTCCGTGGTAAACCACGGATTATCCGAGCGTCGCAATCTTCGGGGCACTTACAAAACCATTGGCTATTGAGTATATTTACCAAGAAACAGTTAGCGGTTACTATTGTAGAATCAATTACACCATGATAGTCTCTCACGGGCAGCGGGACTTTCCTATCCGCCCCCTGCCTATCACGGCCGGAGAAAGGCGAAAAAATGAACCCCGATCTGCAGCGAATCCTCTATTTTCTCCCGGGCGTCATCATCGGTCTCACCTTCCATGAATTGATGCACGCCTTCACCGCCTACAAACTGGGCGACCCCACCGCCAAGGAACAAGGCCGACTGACCCTGAACCCCCTCAAGCATATCGACCCCCTGGGTTTTATCTTCATACTGATCGCCGGTTTCGGCTGGGCCAAGCCGGTCCAGATCAACCGGGCCAATCTCAAGCACCCCAAACGCGACGAGGCCCTGATCGCGGTGAGCGGGCCGGCCGCCAATCTGGCGCTGGCCCTGGTCCTCTCCGTGTTCTTCAGCCTGACACTCCATCTCACCGGTGTCCCGTACGACCGGATCGCTCACTATCCCGTGTTGGGCGTGTTCCTTTTTTCAATCTACATCAATTTTGCGTTATTTCTCTTCAACATGCTGCCCATCCCGCCCCTGGACGGTTCACATCTGATTTTTTCGGCCCTAAAAATCAAACCCGAGACCGAAGCGAAAATCTACCGGTACGGAATGCTGGTGTTTCTGGGGATCATTGTGGTGGGCCGGTTCGCGCAGATCAACCTGCTGCCCATCGGTCCGGTTATTGAATGGATGATGGGCCTGGTCTTCAGCCTGTTGGGCGTACCCCTGGCCTGATGCGGCGCGGAGGACCGCCGGGCTACTACACCAATCCGGCCACGTATTCGGCGATGGCCAGGCTGGCGGTGAGTCCGGGTGATTCGATGCCCACGCAATTGACGAATCCGGGCAGGCCCCTTTCCGCTTCATTGACAATGACAAAATCGCGGAAAGCCTCTCCCGGTTTCTGCAACTTGGCGCGCATACCGGCCATGTCCGGGGCCAGGGACTCGGGGGTGAGCGCGGGCAGGTAGCGGCGCGCGGCGGAGAAAAACTCATCCGCGTGAGCGGGATCGACCGTATAGTCGACCGCGTCTGTATAAAAGGCATTGGGACCCAGCTTGATATTGCCGTCCAGATCCAGGACGATGTGGATGCCCAGGAAGGTGGTGCCGGGCACCGGATACACCAGCCGCTTGAGGTGCCAGCGCGGCAGGCCGTTTACCTTGAAATATTCGCCCTTGGAGAGATGGAGCCGGTAGCCGGCCGCGTCCACGTCCAGGCCGGGCAGGGCCGCCATCGCGTCGGAGGAAAGCCCCGCGCAGTTGATCACCACGGCGGCGCCGATCTCCAGGGGTTGCCCGTCGGAGTCCCTGATCGTGATCCGGTACCCGTCCGTCCCGTGCTCAATGCCCGTCACGTCGCAGCCGTAGCCGAAATCCACGCCGCGCTCGCGGCCCAGAGACTCCAGCCTTTTCATATAGCTGTGCGTATCGAGGATGCCCGTGGAGGGCGAATACAGCGCGGACGAAGCCGCGGCCCCGGGTTCCATCTCCCGCACCTGCGGCGCGGAGAGTAACGCCGCGTCGTCTACGCCATTGGCCCGCGCCAGGGCCAAGAGTTCCTGAATGAGCGGCTCCTCCGCGGGGTCGGCGGCCACCACCAGCTTCCCCGTCATCCGGTGGGGCACCGCATACTTTTTCAAGAATTCGTACATGAGGCGGCGGCCGCGCACGCAAAGGCGCGCCTTCAGGCTGTCGGAGGGATAATAGAGCCCGGCGTGGATGACCTCGCTGTTGCGGCTGGAAGCCTCCCGGCCGAAGGCGTCATGCCGCTCCGCCACGATGATCGAGGCGGAGCGGAAACGTTCGCCCAAGGCGGCGGCCACGGCCAAGCCGACCGCGCCGGCGCCGATGATCAGGAAATCGGATTTTTCCATGGCAGGTGAACCGCGGGGATACCCGGCGGGCGCGACCGACGCCCGGTCATCCTACGACTCCTCCTCGGTCAATTGATCGTAGAAATCCACCAGGCTGCCTTCCTTGTTTTCCTTGAGGAAGCTGATGGCCGAGCGCGGGTGCTGGTTCAACTGGCCGGTCAGCATGTAGGGGATCTGGAAGCCCCAATTCAGTTCCTTCTTCAGGGGATAGATGTCCTCCTGGAGGCATTGCAGCAGGGGCCGGACGTGGAATTTGGGATTATGCAGGAAACCGATGAGGAGTTCCAGGGGACAATTGCCCGCGCCGCGTCCCATGCCGTCCAGGGTGGCGTCCAGGAAATTGGCTCCCTCAATCAGGGCGGTAATGGTGTTGGCGTAGGCCAACTGGGTGTTATTGTGGGTGTGAATCCCCACCTGCTTACCCGCCGGCGCGGCGCACGCCAGGTATTTCTTGGTCAGGTTCTGGATCTGTTCCTGGTACAGGGACCCGAAACTGTCCACCAGGTAAATAACCCCCACTTCCGAAACGGCCAGCGCCTCCAGGGCCGCGTCGATCTCCGTTTCCGGGACCGTGGAGATGGCCATGATATTGACCGTGGTTTCATACCCCTTGTCGTGGGCGTCCTTGATCATATCCAGGGCGGTGGGGATCTGGTGGATGTAGGTGGCCACGCGGATCATGTCCACGACGGATTCGGATTTGGTCGGGATATCTTCATGGTAATCGGTGCGCTCGGCGTCGGCCATCACGGAAATCTTGATGCCGGCCGGCTTGTCCCCCACCATCCTGCGGATGTCCTCTTCCGAGGAGAATTTCCAGTCGCCGAATTTGGAGGGGGCGAAGATTTTGCGGGAGGATTTGTAGCCCACTTCCATATAATCGATTCCCGCGGCCGATAACGCGTCGTACACGCGGCGGACCAGCTTCATGTCGAATTTATGGTCGTTCATCAGCCCGCCGTCGCGGATGGTGCAGTCAAAAACCTTTATCTGCGGCCGGTATCCGATCCACCCCTTGATATTTTTATCCAGCGGCAGACCGCTGTTTTTTCCTTCCATGATGAGTGCTCCTTGGCCCGGCATTTCTCCGGATTATCGGTGATGCGACAGTAAAACACGCTCCCGGGCTTTTGTCAAGGAAATCGCCCCGGCCGGGAAAAAGGGAGCCGACGTCGGCGGCATTTTCAGTTGCATCCTCCCCGGGAATGCATACAATGTGAATTATCATATGAGCATCAAGCACACCCGGGACCTCAGTGTTTATGTTGACAATGCGCTGGCCATCGGCGAACTCGTCATTCACCCCAACGACGGATTCGATCTGGGCCTGATCAATCCCCGGTACCCCATGGCCATCTGCAACCAGATCTCCACGCCGGGCGTTAACTCCTCCGCCCACCAGGGCAACATCCTCCTGAAAAATTCCTGCCGTTCGGGGACCATCCAGGTTTCGCAGAAACAATGGGAACTGTTGGGCAAGGAGAAAACCGTCACCCTGCTCTTGAAAACCGACACCATCTTCATCCTGACGCAGCCGCCCAAACATGCTTGAAATTCAGAAACGCCGGCCGCGCCCGATCTTGTGGTGTTCGTCAGCGCGAATTGACTTATCCCCGCTCCCTGATTATACTCCCTAGCCAATAGTTTTCCGTTTCCGTTACCGCGCACTATCCTAACTGGAGGAATCATGGACCGCAAACTGAAAGCCGGCCTTATCGGCGCCACCGGCATGGTGGGGCAGCGTTTCATCACCCTGTTGGAGGGACACCCCTGGTTCGAGGTGACGCTGCTGGCGGCCAGCGCCCGGTCCGCCGGTAAAACCTACGCGGAAGCGGTGGAGGGCCGCTGGGCCATGGCCTCCACGTTACCCGAACGACCGGCCCGCCTCACCGTACGCGACGCTTCCCGGGTGGCCGACATCGCCGCCGAAGTCGATTTCGTGTTCTGCGCCGTGGACATGCCCCAGGACGAGGTGCTCACACTGGAGGAGTCCTACGCCCGCGCCGAAACGCCGGTGGTCTCCAACAACTCCGCCGCCCGGCCCGTGCCCGACGTACCCATGCTCATTCCGGAGATCAACCACGCCCACCTGGGCGCGCTGGACGCCCAGAAAAAACGGCTGGGCGCCAAGCGGGGATTCATCGTGGTCAAGCCCAACTGTTCCCTGCAGAGCTACGTGCCGGCCATCCATCCCCTGCTCGAATTCGGTCCCACCGACGTGGTGGCCTGCACGTACCAGGCGATCTCCGGCGCCGGTAAGACCTTCGCCACCTGGCCGGAGATGGTGGACAACGTCATTCCCTACATCAAGGGGGAAGAGGAGAAAAGCGAAATCGAGCCGATGAAAATTTGGGGTCGCCTCGAGGGCGGGAACATCGTCAACGCGGTGACGCCCCGCCTCACCACGCAATGCATCCGCGTACCGGTCTCCGACGGTCACCTGGCCGCGGTCTTTATCTCATTTTCCAAGAAACCCACCCGGGAAGACATCCTCAGCTGCTGGAAAAACTTCAGAAGCCGGCCCGCGGCATTGAAACTACCGAGCGCTCCCTCCCCCTTTCTCACCTATTTTGAGGACGACTCCCGGCCCCAGACCAGGCTGGACCGCGATCTGGAAAAAGGCATGGGCGTGGCCGTGGGCCGCCTCCGCAGCGACAAGCTCTACGATTATAAATTCGTCTGTCTCTCCCACAACACGATACGGGGGGCCTCCGGCGGTGCTTTATTAATCGCAGAACTCCTGAAGTCGGAAGGCTTAATTCAATCAAAGTAATGAATCGACCTCCACCACCCGCGCCGGATGTTTCACGCCGTTCATCAAGACATCCTCGCCCCCGGTACTTTACATCCCTCCCCCATCGCTTTATAGTCGTAACCACGATCCGGCCCTGATGCGAGGCCGCCTTTAACACGGACCGTCACGGAGAGGACCCGTCGCATGAACATCAATGGGAAACACTACACCACCATCTGGATCACGGACGACCAGCCGCCGCTGGTGGAAATCATCGACCAGCGGTTCCTTCCATTTGAGTTCAGGACGGAAACAATCCGCACACCCGACGATATGTACACCGCCATCAAGGACATGCACCTGCGCGGCGCGCCCCTGATCGGCGCGGCGGGCGGGTTCGGCATGTACCTGGCCCTGCTGCGGGCCCCGGACCCCAATGACGCCGCGTACGTGAACCGGGCCGCGGACCGGTTGATCGCCGCCCGGCCCACGGCCGTCAACCTGGCGTACGCGGTCAACATCATGCGGAAGACGCTGCTCCCGTCCCGGCCGCGGCCCGAAAAAATCGCCGCCGCCCTGGAGGCGGCGGAACGGTTGCGCCGGGACGAAATCGATTACTGCCGAAACATAGGCGAACACGGGGTGAAGATCATAGAGGGACTGGCCCAAAAGCACCCCGGCCGGCCGGTGAACATCCTCACCCACTGCAACGCGGGCTGGCTGGCCTGCGTGGACTACGGCACGGCCACCGCTCCCATCTACCTGGCCCACGACCGGGGCATCACCGTCCACGTCTGGGTGGACGAAACGCGGCCGCGCAACCAGGGCGCCCGCCTCACCGCCTATGAACTGGGCGAGCACGGCGTGCCCCACACGGTGATCGCGGACAATGCGGGCGGGCACCTGATGCAGCACGGCCGGGTGGACATGGTGATCACGGGCAGCGACAGGACCACGGCTCACGGAGACGTGTGCAACAAGATCGGCACCTACCTGAAAGCCCTGGCCGCCCACGACAATCACATTCCGTTTTACGCCGCCCTCCCCTCCTCCACCATAGACTGGACCATTGCGGACGGCGTGGCCGAAATCGAGGTGGAGGAACGGAGTCAGGACGAAGTCAAATACATTGAAGGTCTCAACCGGGGAAAAATCGTCACCACGCTGATCACTCCGGAACGTTCGCCGGCCGCCAATCCCGCGTTCGACGTCACCCCGGCGCGTCTGGTCACGGGCATTATCACCGAGCGGGGCGTGGCTCAAGCCAGCGCCGCCGGATTAAAGGCGCTTTTTCCGGACAAGGCCCGCTCACGGCTGAAAAGCGGAAAACGCCGGGAGAACGAATGGCTAAAATAGTATTCCTTAATTTCGCGGCCCACGGACATACCAATCCCACCCTGCCTTTGGTGAGTGAACTGGTCTCCCGGGGCGATACGGTCATCTACTATTCAATGCCGGAGTTCCGTGAAAAGATCGAGGCCGCCGGCGCCGAGTTCCGGACCTACGGACCGAACTTCGACGACTTAAAAAGATTCCGTTATGAACGTTTGTCGGGACTCATCCGCGTACTCATGGAGGCGGCCCGGCGCATCATGGAAACCCTGCCGGCGGCAATCGAACAGGAAGCGCCGGACTGCCTGATCCATGACGCTTTCGCTCCCTGGGGCCGGTTCCTGGGGGATTTTCTGAACGTGCCGGCCGTCAGTCTGGTGACTACATTCGCCTTCAACCGGAAAAGCTTGAAACACTCCTCCGGCGTCGTGGCCCTGCCCCAATTCATTTTCGGCATACCGGA
>CAYQRT010000073.1:0-11436 GCA_964419695.1 uncultured Spirochaetaceae bacterium
GGGTGAAATTTGGCGATTTGACCGAATCTCAGGTGGCCCAGGTCAAGCATTTGATTGAAGCCTATACGACCCATAAATTGCAGGGTCAAGGGGTTCAAAGCTGATGCAGCCGTGAAAATCAGAGAACCCAATATTTTGTCATTCCGGCACAAGTTGGAATCCAGCAAGTCTACTCGGACAGTTGGAAAGGATATAACCTCCAGTTTTTTCAAGGGTGAGACTTGTTACGAGAACATCATGTTTGATGGGACGGCAAGAGCGCTAAATGCATAATGCTGATCCCGGATCAGGACAAAGGCGATGACTTCTTAATTTTGCATGATGGCTGACAGGAACGTGCAAACAAAGAACTACTAACGAGAAAGGGTGAACCAGGAATTCTAAAAATGCGAGCAGGAAATGTTTTTCGGGCAGTTAGGGTGATGGTAGTGCTGGCTTTTGCTATTTGCCTGGTACAGGTGTGCGAAGCCGGCGCTGTGTCTGAAGGGAAGTTTAAGATATCGTACAGTGAAAAAGGACGAATAACACTGCAGGCAGATAATGCAAAGCTCTCTTCCATAGTTTCAGAAGTCTCGAAGAAATCCGGAGTGGAGTTCAGAATATTCGGCAATAAAGATACTGTCGTTTCAGGGTCCTTAAAAGATGTGACACTCGAGCAATTCATTAATCGTATCGCAAGAAACTGGGCTCTGGAACGAAGTGATGGAAGCAAGGAAAAGGAGGGGCGCATTAAACGCGTCTATCTCCTGCCAAGAGCAAAAGTGGACCTTTCAGCCACAGGCAACCAATCTTCCAGCGACGGTTCAAAGAAATGCACCCTGCAATCCTTCAAGGCGCTGGAGGCCGCTGAGAAGGCCCGGCAGTCCTTTTCCGAACTCGAACGGGAAAAGATTGAGTCCGTGCTTGTGTATGTCATTCATTCCCTCCAAAAGGCCGGCATCAATCGTGAGAATGCCCGATCATTTCGGGCAAAGAAGTACAGCAATCCTTTGGTGAAAGTCAACGATGATGGGGAACTGCACGTATTGATCAAGCTGAAAGAGATGGACGAATCCAATCTTTCGGAATTGAAAAGCCAGGGCACGCGCATAATCACCACCTATCCTTCTTCGAAAATGGTGCTCGCCTGGGCGGATGCCGATTCTTCGGAACGTATTGCTGAATTGCCTTTTGTGAAAAGGATCGAAACCCCGGACTACGGTTGGACAAATGCCGGATTTAACATGACTGAAGGAGATGCGGATCTGAAAGCAGACTTGGTAAGAGTATGCGGAGACAATGAATTGTGTGGGGACGGCTACGGAGTATCCGTCGGGGCCATATCCGACGGCGTGACCCACCTTGCAGAAGCGCAAGGCACTCTTGATTTGCCGGAGAATGTTATCACGCACAACGCTAGTCCTGAGGACAAAGATGAAGGCACGGCCATGCTGGAGATTGTCCACGACCTGGCACCTGAGGCTCAATTAGCTTTCGATTCATTTTTGATTGGAGATGATGACAATCACCCTCAAGCATTTATTGATGCGGTCAAATGGCTAAAAGATACCTTCCACGCAAAGGTCATCGTTGATGATGTATCCTTTTTTAAGCAGCCATACTTCGAGGATGGCGAGGTCGCGCAGGCAGTGAAAGCTGCTGTTGACGATGGCGTTATATTCGTTACTTCATGCGGGAACGCTGCAGAAAATCACTGGGAGGGAGATTTTGCGGGGAATGGAGCGGAACATCCATTCCACCAGTGGAACCCTAGTGAAATTTATAATTTTACCCAAGTGCCAGATGGGTGCTCAATTAAAGTATATTTACAGTGGAATGATCCTTTTGGCAGCTCTGGAAATGATTACAACCTGTTCTTGTATGATGACAATGACAATGTATTGGCGGGTTCTATGGATCTTCAAGACGGCGATGATAATCCCATTGAATTGGCGATATACACGAACAACACCGGTGGTGTTGTTCGTGTAAATATCGCGGTGGAACGCAATTTTGGCGAAGACCGCAAGATCGAAATGTTTGCCGACATCAAACCTGAACCCCCTGAAACAATTCCTCTGCACCCCTTTGTATCTACGGGTTCCATCTTTGGTCACGCTGCAGTACCTGAGGTTATCGATGTCGCGGCTATAGACCATGCAGATAGTGGGCAAGACCAGACGGAAAACTACTCTTCCCAAGGCCCCGCAGAAATCTATTTCCCTGAGAGAGAAACTAGGCAAAAGCCGTTTATTTCAGGCATTGACAACGTCAAGATCAGTGGCGCTGGTGGTTTCGGTTATACGCCAGATGGGTACAGGTTTACGGGAACTTCAGCAGCCGCACCTCACATAGCTGCAATCGCAGCGCTCGTTCTTTCAGTCAATCCGGACCTGGAACCGGAAGATGTCCAGAACATCCTGGGGGCTACGGCAGTGAACATCGGTGTTGCGGGCCATGATTCCCAATCTGGTTGGGGTCGTGCAGATGCGGAAAATGCCGTAAAGGCGGCTCTGGGCATACCTATACAAGTACAAGAAGGAAACGATTATGGCCTTCTTCCTCCTAATACCCAAGCGCACACAGTGAAGCACTTCACAAGTGGGAATTGGAGATTCGAAAAAACGGAGGAAGACCATGAAACCAATCCGGAATCGCTTTCGTCTGGCGAGACATTAGCTCTAGCAACTTTGGCCGATTCGACCTGGTCAAAGCGAGCAGATGAAGATCGGCTCATTGGGGCGTGGCTGATCCTTGACGCCGAGGATGTCGATAATGGGACGGAATTGTCTGTTTATACATGGGATGGACGTTTGCTCAGCCATTGTCCGCCGACGGGCAGCGGTCATCGGCAGGCGGTTATCATTTCCATACCGCCAGATGAGGTTGTCAAGCAGTCTCCTGACACGCCGTTTGTACTGCGGTACAACGGCGATGGAGAGGTTAAGATATACAAAGCCACGCTGAGACTCTTTTACATAAAAAAGGGTTCTGAAACCGATCCCTTGGTAACCGGAGGGTGGCATGTTGATCCCGACGACCCTGATGCCGACTCCTTGGGGAAGTCTTTTGATTACGGGGATTCTACCCCCTGGCACATCACCCCGGATTTTCCGCTTTCCGAAACATGGGATGTCAGTGGTTATGATATCTCAGAGATCAAGGCGGCCCGCTTTTATGTCACCGCCAGCAACATCGGGACCGCCGGCCACCAGGTAACCCTGAAAATAAACGGAACCGAAATTGGGAACCTGCCGATGGTCACGACAGAGAAGGATTCTGTTAGGACCCGGTACATTGCTGTGCCTGACGATAAATTGTCGGCTATCCTCGTTACTAGTGTGAACAGATTCATTTTGGAGGGAGACAATTCTTACGTCCATAGATGGGGGGTGACTTTTGATTACCGGCTTAATACTGCTCCAGGAATCACGGTAACAGCTCCGAACGCTGGACAGCACTGGACGGTTGGTACATCCAAGGAAATTAACTGGACAGCAAATAAGCTGAGCGGTGATGTAAGAATAGAACTGTTCAAAAATGGGGCACTTGAAAGCGAGATAGCAAACAGTGTCCCCGTTGCTGATGGAAGCTTCAATTGGACCATCCCTGCATCGCTTCCCACTGGGGCTGATTATGAGATCAGGATAACCTCTATTTCCGATGATTCTATTCTTGATTCCAGTGATGCTTTTTCAATCAGCCAGGACCCCGTCCCAAATATCATAATACTCGCGCCAAACGGTGGAGAGATATGGGATGGAGGAAACTCTGAAACCATTACCTGGTCACCCGAAAATCTGAGTGGCAATGTAAAAATTGAGCTTTACAGAGATGGCAGTTTTGACAGCGTAATATGGCCTGAGACTTCGGCGGCGTCAGGAAGTTACGCCTGGTCCGTACTGGCATCGATTCAAGCTGAAAATAGCTACAGCGTCAGAATCACGAGCCTGTCGGACTCATCAGTATATGATTCCAGCAACGGGCCTTTCGCCATCTAACAAGGGCCATCGATAGAAGTCACGGAGCCAAATGGAGGAGAAACATGGCGTGTTGGATCATATCATGATATCAAATGAGATTCCGTCGAGTGTACTGGCGATGTCAAGATCGAGCTTTATGAGAATGGTTCCTTTGACAGCGAGATCAGCCCGGGAGTGTCCGCTGAGGCGGGGCTTTTTCTCTGGCAGATACCGCCAGCACAGACTCCCGGCAGCGATTATACGGTGAAGATCACTTCCCTGTCAGATCCATCAACCGAAGATTCAAGCGATGGCGTTTTTGCAATCGAAGACGGCCCAAACATAACGATAAGTTCTCCCGGAAGTTCAATAAGTTGGAAGGCAGGTACGGAACACACTATCAGCTGGTCCGCGGTGAATATTACCGACAATGTCAAGATTGAACTCTTCAAAGACAACGTGCTTCAGACGGTACTCGAATCAAGTGTTCCTTCAGGAGATGGACAGTTTGCGTGGGGGATTCCAGAGACACAGGAACCAGCCGACAATTACCAGATCAAAATAACAGATTTAGCAAACAGCCTGGTTTATGATTATAGCGACTATTTCACAATTAGTGACGTTAATGAGCCAAATAATGACGAGAATGATGCAAAGCCATTGGCGTTTAGCAGTTCGACAAAAGGCCGGATTAACCCTGCGGGAGATGCGGACTGGTTTTACGTGGATGTTGGAGGGGAGGGAGAGCTTTTGGTGAGTGTGACGGAAGCGCCGTCTGATCTTTCGTACCTCGTGTACCTGTCGGACGGGAACGGGAATGTTGTAAGCTCGACGTATGGGAGCGGCGAATCTGCGCATTTGACGTACACGGCCGGAGCTGGCCGGTATTATATCGAGGTGGTCGGGAACGGGAATAGTTACAGCACGGGTTCGTACACCGTTGAGGCGGCGTTTACGCCGGTGAGCGATGCCTATGAATCCAACGACGACATCAATGAGGCGAAGGAGCTGAGCCTGAACACGCCGACAAGCGGTCGGATCTACCCGTCAGGGGACGAAGACTGGTTTTGGCTGGACGTGACGGGAGAAGAAGGGGAGCTTTCGGTGAGTGTGACGGGGGTGCCGTCTGATCTTTCGTACTACGTGTACCTGTGGGATGGGAACGGGAATGTTGTAAGCTCGGGGTATGGGAACGGCGGAGCTGCCTCCTTACAGTATACGGCAGTGGCTGGCCGGTACTACGTGGAGGTGTATGGCAACGGGAACAGTTACAGCCTGGGTTCGTACACCCTGACGGCGGTGACTTCCCCGGGTTCGGGGACGGACCCTCACGAACCGAACGATGTGTTCGGTGAGGCCACGGTGGTGGGGCTGGGAGTGCCGGAGGTGTCGTATCTTTCGGGGTCGGAGCATGACTGGTACCACGTGAGTGCAGGAGGAAGGGGGATGCTGCACTTCTCGGTCACCAGCCTGGCAGCTACGATGAGCCCGATGCTCCGGGTGTACAATGGGTCCCAGGAACTGCTGGAAGAGCACAGCGGATCGGGTGTTTTGACTGCCTCCCTGAGTGTGGAGACGGGGGGGAGTATTACTTTGAGGTGTATGACACGGGGGGCAACGGGTCAGGGCAGGCGTATGGGGTGCTGGCGGAGTTTGAGGATGATGATGCCCATGAGCCGAATGGGACGTTTGACGCTGCGACCCTGGTGACGTGCAACAGCCCGGTGTACGGCACGATCCTTCCGGAATCGGATACGGACTGGTACCGGGTGGAGATCACCGAGGCGGGATCGTTTTCGTGGTGGTTGACGGGGATTCCCGGGGCGCTGGGGTCATTGACCATGAACCTGTATGACGAAAATCAGAACCTTTTGGGGACAGGGACGAACGGGATGCTGACGCACACGGTTCCAGAAGGGGAGACGGGATTTTACTACCTGGAAGTGTATCAGCCCAACAATCGATACTCCAATGGCGAGTATGGACTGACGGTTGTACGCAACATACTTAGTATAGTTACCGACAAAGCTTTTATTTCAGTACCAGAAGGAGGTACATCAAGTTTGTTGGTTAGACTGAACAAGCAGCCTGCTGGCGATATAACTGTTTCTACATCTGTCGTCGGTGGTGACACAGATATTGAAATTCAATCCGGAGCTGTTTTGGATTTTACACCAATCAATTGGAATGTATATCAAAATATAGTCTTGCAGGCAGCTGAAGACGAAGATGTAATCAACGGTTCCACGCAAATCAGACTGAGTGCTTCCGGGTTGCCTTCCAAAGACGTGATTGCTACCGAAAACGACAATGAAGTAAAATCAATTCATGTTCTTATCCCTCAAACCGCTTATGAAAATGACGGTGAACTTGTTGATCAAGGGAGGATAAGTATTCCTGGAGCTTTTTGGAGAGATCTCGAAGTGTTTTTATATTCATCAGACACGACAGAATTACAGGTTCCCATACTTGTTACAATTCCTGCAGGTGGAACTTCTGCCTCCTTTGATCTGCATATAATTGACGATGATATTTCCGGTGGTGACCAAATTGTAGAGGTCATGGCAACCGCTAGCGGTTGGGAATCTGGTAGCGCTGAAATGCAGATATTGGGTGATGAAGGTGATGCTGACGGTGATGGAATTGCGAATAGTGTTGAGGAGGCATCAGGTTGTCTGGATCCCAATGATGCCGACACGGACAATGACGGAATCCTGGACGGCGTTGAGGATGTAAACCATGACGGCATTGTTGGTGCCAACGAAACCGATCCCTGCAACATCGACACTGACGGCGACGGCATCCAGGACGGGACGGAACTTGGGTACACCCTGAACGACATCGGCCCGGACACGGACACCAATGTGTTCCAGCCGGACCTTGATCCGTCAACCGTTACCGATCCGCTCAATGCCGATACCGACGGTGATGGTTTCACAGATGGGCAGGAAGACAAGAACGCCAACGGCAGGGTAGACCCGGGGGAGAAAAACCCGAATGCGAGAAACACGAGGGCCATGCCTTGGATTCCTTTGCTGTTGGGGAATTAGGATTCGCTACCCGCGGGTCCGTCGTCAAGCATTGAACTTAGCTGTTAAATAGATGTGAGGAGTGGCACGCACAAGGGAGGGACATCAGCCATGAGAAAAGTTCGAATCTTGTTAACTGTTGCTGCAGGTGTTTTGTCCAGCCTCTGTTTTTGTTTTGCTGTAGAAGCCCGGAACATCGACTACTACGTGGGAGTTTACTACTATCCTTGGTACTACAACGATTTCCATGGAGGACATTATCTGAGAGAACATTTGGTGCCACCGCAACAGCCGGAGTTAGGAGAATACAACGATAGGGATAATTCGGTGATCAATACCCACATTCAATGGAGCTTGAAGGCGGGCATAGATTTTTGGGCGGCAAGCTGGTGGGGGCCCGGATCTCGCGAAGATACAACGCTGTTAAATCATATTCTCAAAAATCCAAACTTCGGCAGGTTAAAAATAGCCATTCTCTATGAAACTGTCGGAAGAACAAACGACTTTCAGGACTATTCCATTTTGGGACCCGATATCACATACCTTGCCGCCAATTATTTCTCCCATCCCAATTATCTGAAAATCAATGGCAAACCTGTTATTATTATGTATTTGACGAGAGTGCTTTCAGCTTACGGAATGCTTGCGAACAGTTTATCTTAAATGCGGCAGGCCGCCATGAACGCAGGGTACGAACTGTATATAATAGGGGATCAGGTTTTCGGCAGCCCACCTCCTTCTGCCGGAGACATTTCCCTGATGGATGCCATCACGAACTATGATGTTTACGGCAGTATGGGAGCTACTGGTTATGCCGGCCTGTCAGCAGTCACAGCCTATTATTCGGATCAGGCGGGGTGGAGGACGCTCGCCAACAGTATCGGGAGGAACTATATCCCGGCTGTAACCCCTGGATTTAACGACAATGCGGTTCGATCTGGGCATGACCCGGTGTCGCGGAAACTGACGCAAGATGCCGCGTTCGGATCGCTTTTCAGGGAAATGCTTCGGGGTGCTAAGACTGTCACCGATCCTGATATCGGTCATATGATTCTGGTTACTTCTTGGAATGAATGGCATGAAGATACACAGATCGAACCGGTGAAATACGCATCACCCACAAGTATCGACGATAGTGCAAGCGGATCTGATTATACTGGAGGATTAGCCTACGAAGGGTATGGGATGCGGTATTTGGACATCTTGCGAGAAGAAACCCACCCCAAATCTACCGGCATTGCTCCTTGGCTGGAAATATTATTGGAAAACTGAAATTTGATGTCCCGACCAGGGACGATTGAAACCCTATGCCTAAAGGCGAGGGCAGTTCATTCTGCAACAGCATTCCCGTCGTGGATAAGAATAAATGTCATCTATTTTCTCCGGTTATCCGTTGCCATCCCAGACCGTCTGCTCCTGTTTTTTGAGCAGGTTCAGAAGAATATCAAAAGAAGAAGGATTCCTGATTATTAATGATAAGTGAAGGCACCACTATGAGTATGTGTATACCTATATCCTGGGTTCAAGGGAGGGGAATCATGAAACGAGGGGCTTATAAGGTTGCCGGCTTGGTTATTGTCGTTTTTCTCTTGTGCTTGGCTTTTACCCAAATTGGTTTTGCAGCAGTTATTCGAGTTATGCCGACCGGAAGCGATACGAATACAGGCGAAAGTTGGGCGGCAGCCAAACAGACGGTAACAGGCGCCCTGAGTGCCGCCGGAACGGGCGATGAAATCTGGGTGGCTGCCGGGGTTTATCAAGAACACATAACTATGAAAAACGGTGTAGATGTGTACGGCGGGTTTGCCGGGACCGAGGACAATCGCGAGCAGCGGGACTGGGCTCACAATGAATCAATCCTGGACGGAACCAACAGCGGGATTGTTGTTACCATCACGGGTATGCAAGCCGAAGACACACGCCTGGACGGGTTTACGGTAAAGAGCGGCCACGGCATCGAAGGCGCCGGGATCAAAATTGTGGCATCTGCGCCTGTCATTGCCAACAACACAATTAAACTCAACCTGTCGGAAGGATACGGCGCCGGGATCGCCATAAATGGCTTCAACCCCATCAGTGCCGGCCAACCGGTTATCACCAACAACAGGATTGTGGACAATTATGCATCTGAGCTTGAAGGTGACGGGGCCGGAATTGCCGTGATCAATTCTTCACCTGAAATCACGGGCAACATCATCGCGAGAAATCAGGCAGCCCAGAACGGGGGCGGTATTTGCTGCTGGAAGAACTCGCTGCCCAAGATCGCAAACAACTTCATAGTTGCCAATTCGTCCTGTTTTTTAGAAATCGTGAACACCGGCAGCGGCACTTCCCGTGCGAGCGTAGGTGGTGGCGGTATTTTTGCGTCGGCCACCGATCTGGACGGAACGCCGATTGAGGACGCCATTAGTGCTCCTCTCATAATCAACAACGTCATTGCAGCCAACGGCGGGTATCTGGGCGGAGGCATCTGCGTGGTAGATTCCATCCTGGATGCTGCGACCATCACCAACAACACCATCGTAGCCAATAATGGATCAGGCATTTTCTGGCAGAACACATCTCCCCGGATCAATAACAATATTGTGTCGTACAACACGTGGGGGTTGGAGCAGGTGGAAAATCTGTTTACCAACCCGACGATTGTCGCCAACTGCGTGTGGGGCAACGTTCTTCAGGGGCACCCGTCCAACTTCAAGGGACTTGACGATCCTACAGGCACGAACGGCAATATTTCACTGGACCCGTTGTTTGCCAACTACGCCATCGGCGACTTCCACATCCAGCCGGGTTCTCCTTGTGTAAACGGGGGATCACCGGCTGCGGTGGGAACCGGATGGACGGACATCGACGGGCAGGATCGGATGCTCGGCGGTGGCGTGGACATGGGCGCCGACGAATCGGACGGCACGGTCTGGAGTGTTCCTACGCCGGTTGTTCGTGTGAAACCGGGCGGAAATGATGCCAATAACGGATTAACCTGGGCAACCGCCAAACAAACGGTTGCAGGCGGTATTCTTGCCGCCTCGCAGACCGGCGGTGAGGTCTGGGTGGCCGCGGGAACATACCCCGAGAACATCGCGCTTCCCGCGTTTGTCTATCTCTATGGAG
The DNA here is from genome assembly GCA_964419695.1 of uncultured Spirochaetaceae bacterium. GTDB lineage: Bacteria > Spirochaetota > Spirochaetia > SZUA-6 > RPPD01 > JAFGSW01. The sequence goes on from CAYQRT010000073.1 coordinate 10,082, forward strand.
GATTCTCCGGGGCCGAAACAAGCCGCGCTGAGCGGAATTGGGTATCTAACCACACCGTGCTCGACGGTACGCTTTCCGGGCGGGTGGTAACCAGCACCAACAGCGGTTACCTGGTGAGCGCCATTGATGGCGTTACTATCGAAAACGGCAGGCTTGGCACCACCGGCGGCGGGGACTACGGGGGCGGCATCTTCTGCCGCCTGACCGGACCTGTTATTGCCAATAACACCATTCAGAACAATTCAGTGGGCCAGTTCTTGAGCGGAGACCTGGCGCACGGCGGCGCCATCGCAGGTTATTTGAGTTATGCAATCATTACCGGCAATACCATCTCGGGAAACACCGTTGAAAACACCTTTGACGGTGCCGGTGGCGGTATATACAGTTACCGATCCATGCCCCTCATCGAAAAAAATTCCATTATCGCAAATCTCGCAAAATTAGGGCCGGCAATCTATTGTTTCGGGGCTTTCCCCGTAGTATCGGGAAATATTATTAGCGGGAACCATTGGTATTCTGGAATTCCCCCTTATTTCGGGTCCACCCATGGTGCGGTGACGCTGTGGCTGTGCGATGATTTTCTCCTTGAAGGGAACATCATCTCAGAAAATGTTGCCGCTATCGGCGCCGGCATACGCGCGGAAAGCTGCTTCGCCGGCAGTATCATAAACAACCTGATTGTCAATAATACGGCCTACGATTATTCGGCAAGTACGGGAGGTCTGGGCGGCGGTCTCTACTTGGAAATCACCACGGAAGCCAAAGATAATTTCTATATTTTAAACAACACAATTGCGGGGAATAAAGCCACCCACAGTATTTTTGGAGAGCAGGGCGGGGGAGCTGCATTCACCGTCCTGGCAGACAAATTGACATTGGCCAACAACATCATCGCATTTAACTCCTCGGGCATTTGGCTGCATCCTACTTCGCCATATGCTCCGACGCTCATAACCAACGACGTTTTCAACACGGCAGACAACTACATTAATCTGTCCGCAGGTCCCACAGATATTTCCCAAGATCCGCTTTTTGTCGATTTGGACGGTGCGGATGATGATCCTACTACCTCACAAGACAATGACTATCACCTGAGAGAAAATTCGCCCTGTATTGATGTGGGAACAAACGGTGTGCCCGATATCCCCCAGACAGATATTGATGGGAACCCTCGAATATGGGATGGAAAAATCGATATGGGGGCATACGAATTTGCTGCAACAGACAGCGATGGTGATGGTCTCCCTGATTCCCTCGAAAACACGACTTGCACAGACCCAAACGATGCGGACACGGATAATGATGGAATCCCCGACGGCGTTGAGGACGCCAACCACAACGGCGTCGTGGATCAT
>CAYQRT010000074.1:0-11318 GCA_964419695.1 uncultured Spirochaetaceae bacterium
ATTGTCGGGGGGAATATGCTGGTCCTGGGAGGGGCGGTATGCTACCTGGCCGGCCTGGCCAAATTCGTGAACAAGCGTTGGCTTATATTCCCGAGTATTATTCTAGTCGCCGTGGCCACCGGTCTGGTGGCCTGTTTTACTTTTTTGGTCGACAACCTGACGGCCCGGATCCTGGCGGCCTCCATGGCCTACGCGGCCGTGGCCTCCCAGTGCGCTATTCTTCTGCTCGTCCGAACGGCCAAACCCTTGCGCCGCGTGGCCCTGCTGCCGGCCATCGTGCTTACCCTCTTCACCGTGGTGGCTTTATCACGCGTCGTGTTCGCTCTTTTTCTTCCCGGTGCGGCCGGATTCCTGCGGGCGCCGGTGACGGAAATCGTGCACCTGTTCATCTTTGAGGTTTTGGGAACGGCCCTGCTCGTCACCACGGTGCTTCTGATCGCCAACCGGCTCTGCGCGGAACTGGAAGCCGTGGACCGGAGGCGGGAAGGCCAGCTGCACGAACTGGAACATCTGGCCATGTTCGACAGTTTGACGGGCGTCTACAACCGCCTGAAGCTGGAACAGGTGCTGGCGGCCGAGGTCAAGCGTTCCCACCGCTACGCCCGGCCCCTGTCAGTGATCATACTCGACGTTGATCACTACAAACTGATCAACGATTCATTCGGCCATACCGTGGGCGACGCCGTGCTCAGGGCCATATCGACGGAAATGCAGGGGAACGTCCGCAAGGTGGACGTGGTGGGACGCTGGGGCGGCGACGAATTTCTCATCATCAGTCCGGAGACCGTCCTCTTCGGCGCGGCCAACCTGGCGGAGACGCTCAGAAAGCGCATCGAAAAATACCAATTCGAGACCACCGGGCCGCGTACCGTCAGTTTCGGCGTGGCAGAACTCAAACACTCCGAACAGGCGGAAGGATTACTCAAACGCGCCGATGACGCCCTGTACCGGGCCAAGCAATTCGGCCGCAATAAGGTCATGTGGGCAGGTTAGGGCGCGGCGACAGCCGCGCCCTAACCTGCCCCGGGAGTTTTGCTTTTTTTAGGATAAATACTTTATTGCAGCAAAACTCCAAGGGCAACGGAATTTCAGCTTATAGTCGCGGCCTATCCCATGTTGCCGGCGATGCGGGCGTAGACCGACGCGGGACGCCAGGCGAGCGGTTCGCCGTAGTGCATGCGCCAACACCGCGTCGTTTCCCGGTAGCCGGCGGCGATGAGTAAAGACACGCCGTCCGCATTGTCGGCGGGGAGGACGATACGGGCGGCGGACGGGATTTTCCGGCCGAGCAGGGCCCGCCCCGCGGCCTGAGTCCCGGCCAGGATCAAACCTTCCCCCAAAGTGGGGAGATAACATCCGGCCGGGGTCGGTCGTTCTCCATACACCAGGCCCTGTGACAGATGCTCCCGCAGCACCCAGGCCCGATTCTCTCCGCTGACGCGGCGGTCCAGATCCAGCACGCTTTCCTCGTCCTCAGCCTGGAGGGGTCTGATCATGGGTTCCGCTCCGGCCTGCGCGGCCGCGGCCGCGTCTCGATTGAAAAAGGCATACTCGGCCCGGTCGGTGAAGCCCGCCTTCCGGTACAAGGGTCGGCCCAGGTCCGTGGCCACCAGGGAAAGCGAGCGGCAGCCGTGCGTGTCAACGAGCGTATGCATGAGGTGCGCGACGATGGCCGTGCCCACACCCTGCCGCCGTCGGTTCGGGTGCGTGATGATGTGCGCCAGCCAGCCCGAATTTTCGAAGACAATGCCCGCACCCACGCCCGCGATTATATGGCCGGCCAGGGCCTTGACCGGCAGGCATCCCGGATGGGAGAGGTAGAACCGGAACGGAGGTTGGAGGTCCTGCCAGCCCTCGGGCCGCAGCGGGGGAAGCGCGGCCAGGTCGGCCGGTGCGAATGGCGCGATCCGCAGGCCGCTCACGGAACGCCCTTCTTCGCATACACGACCACGCGGTTGCGGCCGCGTCGTTTGGCCTCGTAGAGGGCCTTATCGGCCTTACCCAGCAGAACGGCGGGCGTGTCCCCTTCGGCAAAAAGCGCCACCCCGATACTCACCGTCACGGTCAGGCCGGTCTGCCCCGGCGTTTCCTCTTCGATCAGGCCGCGGATCTTCTCGGCCGCGGCCACCGCCTGCTTGGTTTTCAGCTGCGGAATGACCACCGCGATCTCCTCGCCTCCGTAGCGGGCGGCCAGGTCATTGCGGCGCGTGTGCGCCATGATGATCGCGGACACCGCGGTCAGCACCTGGTCCCCCTGCCGGTGGCCGTGGGTGTCATTAATGAGTTTGAAATGGTCCAGGTCCAGGAGCAGCAGGGAAAGGTCGTGGCCGTAGCGCCGGGCCCGCTCGATCTCTTTCTCCAGTTCCTCGTCAAAATAACGCCGGTTGTAGAGCCGGGTGAGCCGGTCGCGGTTGGCCAGCCGGTCGAGCTTCTCCCGGGCCCGGTCCACGCTTCGTTTCAATGCAAAAAGCCGGGAACGCACCTGTTTATCGGAGATGCTCTGCAGGAGTTCGGCCATCTGGTGTTCGATGCAGAGCGTGTCCGACAACTCGCGCTCGACCTCCACCTCGGCCCCGTCGCTCGGATGGAATTCCCGGTAGACCAGGTAGCAGGTGCCAACCACGATATGGTCCCCGTCGTAAAGCAGGTGGCGCTCGCGGCGGGTCCCGTTGACGAACAGGCCGTTCAGGCTGTCCGCATCCTCGATCACGAAGTGGCCGTCTTCCCAGAAAAGACGCGCGTGCCGCCGGGACACGGTCTGCCCCGGCAGTTTGATGTGGTTCCCCGTGCCGCGTCCCAGCAGATATTCCCCCTCCGGCGTCAGGTCCTTCTTGTGGTTGAGATAGTACAGGCGGTAACGCAGGTCTGCCATAACGGTTCCCAAGGAAAGTATAGCGCTTTCCCGTGCGCTGTACAAACAATACCCCGGACCCGGGAGTCACCTCCGGCGCGTCACGCCTTCCAGACGCCCTGGTCGACCAGGGCGCGGGCCGCCTTTTCCTCCCACCCCGTGTTGGCCGCCGGGCTGGCCGGACTGGGATGGAGAACGCGGGCGACGGTGATCCGCTCCAGACCGGCGAAGATGCGTCCGCTTCCGGCGTACCGGGCCAGAACGTCCCGCAGGCGTTGCTCGGCGAAATTGCCGATGCCGACCGCGAAACGGGGCTGGAGGACGGCCAGAGCCTGAGCCAGATATCGGTCGCAGAGCGTGAGAAGCGGCTCCCTGTCCCGTTGGGGTAGTTTATCCGGCGTCAGGTTCGTTCCCTGTTGGTTGAAAAATCCCAGGGGACAGTAATTGATGACCAGGTGCCGGCGGAAAAATTTCGCCGGTGTGCCGAACCGGGAGCGGAACAGTCCCCACAACCGCCGGCCGCTTACCTCGTGCCGCGGGCAGGCGAACCCGGTTACCGGGCGGCGGGGATGCGGCCGGCGCGGCCGGCCGACGTTACCGGTTATACCCAACCAATTCCGGACCAGGTCCACTTCCCCGAAGGGTATGCCGGTTTGGAGCATGCCCCAGGGTCCGGGATTCATGCCCATGAACACTGTCTTACCGGTACCGTCGCCGAACCGGGCCAGGTACCGCTCCCAGGGTTCGCGGGCGAAGATCAGGGGATTGTAGACGTGGGTGACGGGCGGACCGAAGGAAAGCGCCTCAAGCTCACGGGCTTGATTCCGGAAAATACGTAAAAGTCGACGTGAGTTGTCCGCGGGTGTTTCGGCCATGATGTGTCGTTCCTTTCGTTTTTCGACGCGGCTCGGGGGCCGGGTGGGGCGGTCCGCGGTCCGGCCGCGAGGTCCCCCTCCGGAGGAGTCGTCGGGTCGCGGCTAAAAACGCCGGAGATCCTTGGCCGGATAGAAGCGCCATTCCGGCGTGTCCAGGATCGTCCCGAACCGCGCCGCGTACCAGGGGGATAATTCCGCGTCATTGGGGTTGAGGAGGATCTGCGTCTCCTGGGCCGGCATGTAGCTCTGGGCCAGGAGAAAGATTTTTTCACCCGTTTTTTCGTGCCGGGCCATGTCCACCACCATGACGCCGTGGTTGATGGGCCGGTGCTGCTGGATGAAGATATCCCCGATTTCAAGATCGGCCGAACGCGCCACCGGCCGCAGCTGCCGGTAGAGGGACGTCGTATTGGCGCTGGAAAAAATATAGTCAAGGTATTTCAGGAAAGTCCCGTAAGACCGGTCGCGGCCGGCGAAATCCAGGTACCGGTGCGGCTTCCCGTCGGAGAGGAAGTTGAAACTGATGTCGGCGTAGCGCCGGCGTGAGAAGAGGTATTCCGCGCGCAGGCGCATGAGCGCGTCCGCGCATTGTTCCAGATCGCCGGGGCGAATGGGCCGGTCCACCACCGCACAGTACACGCCGACGGGGTTCTTTTTCCGGCCGTCGAAGTAGGTTACCCGCGCCCCGTCCGGCTTGAGCGGCTGGGTGCGGAGAAACTCCGCGAACGAACCGGCCGCGACCGGTACGCGTACGTACCCGGCCGGCGGCCGGATGCGGGATGTCACGGTGGTCCCCCGGGTGTCGAGCAGACGCGCGGGATCGGCCTGGAGGGGAGACATTGTGGAAAGCAGAAACACGAAGAGGAGAATGACGCGGGACGGGCGTGATGGAAGCCTTCTCATAGTATCTATTATAGTCCCACGGCGTCGTGTTGTAAGGAATGATCGTGGAATCTTTTTTAGCGGACGGGAGTAAACGTTTATGCAAGCACAGCCTTAACGGTGATCGTTTCGCCCTTTTTCCCGAACGGCGCCACGTTGCCCGCCACTGACTTGCCGTTTACCGTGAGCCGCGGCACCCCGCGGGAGCGCCCCTGGGGATTGGCCACCTCGATCTTGTACGTGACGCCGCGGAAAATCCGCGTGACTTTGAAGCCCGGCCAGTCGGCCGGGATGCAGGGATCGATGACGAGGCCTGAGTAGTCGGGCCGGATCCCCAGAATGTAGTGGGTGGCCGCCTGGTAGCACCAGGAGGCGGTGCCCGAAAGCCAGCTGTTGCGGGCCTTGCCGTATTCGGGGTGTTCGTCGCCCAGCATGTTCTGGCTGTAGCAGTAGGGTTCCATTTCGTACGTTTCTATGACGTCATTCTTGTGGGCCGGGTTGAGCAGGGTGTAGATGCGATGCGCCTCGGTCCCGTCACCCAGCATGGCCCGCGCGATCATGAGCCAGGGCATGGCGTGGCAGAAGATGCCGCCGTTTTCCTTGGCGCCGGGCGGGTAGCTGGTCACCCCGCCCACCTCGGGATTCCAGCCGTTGTAGCTGGGCCCGGAAAGCTTGTAGCCCAGGCTGCAGGAGAGTTCCTTGTCCGCGGCGGCCAGGGCGATGCGTCCGCGTTCCTCGTCGGCGAAGCCGGCCAGCACCGGCCAGGTCTGGGCATTGAGATAGATGGTGGCGCCCGCTGAAGACGACGCGCCGTAGGGTGTGCCTTCCTTGTCGTAATAGCGCACGAACCGGTCACCGTCCCAGGCCCGGTTGACCTGGTCCTTCATCGCCTGATGGTCGCGGCGGCATTGGTCGGCCGCGTCGGCGCGTCCCAGGCCGGCGTACAGCTGAGTCATCTCCCGCAGGGCCCGGCCGTACAGGCAGGCGGTGAAGAGCGATTCCGCGCCCATGGGGAGGTTGACCGAATCGTTCCAGTCCGCGAATCCCAACAGGGGCAGCCCGTGGGCGCCCGTATCGCCGGCCGTAAAGCGGAGGGCGCGTTCCAGGTGCGCCAGCACGGTCGCGGTCTCCACGGGCTTATAGTCGTTTCCCTTGTCATAGAAGGGTATCTGCTTTTCCAGGAACGCCATGTCGCCGGTTTCCTTGAGATACGCGCAAACCGAGAGGACGATCCAGAGATGGTCGTCGGAATAGTAGAGGGAACGCCCGGGGAGCGTCCGCCCCTCGCCCTCATTGGCCTCCATGGTGGCGGGGTAGAACTGGTGTTTGGCGCTGCCGTCCCGGCACTGGATCTGCAGGAGTTTCTCAATCAGGCCGCGGGCCCGGTCGGGTACGCTGGCCAGCACACTCAACACGTCCTGGGAACTGTCGCGGTAGCCCAGGCCGCGCAGGCCCAGGCCCAACTCATAGAGTGAGAGAAAGCGCGACCAGTTGAAGGTGATGAAGCACTGGCGGGGATTGTGGATGTTCACCATGGTATTGAGATCCGGATCCGGAGTTTCCGCCTGGAACGTGGAGAGATAGGCGTCCCAGAAGCGCTCCTGCTCCCGCAGGGACCGTTCCACCTGCGCCGGATCGGTGTAGGCGGCGATCGCCTTCCACTCGCCGGCCGGGTCGTCGGTTTGACCCAATTGGGTGGTCACTTCCCTGGTTTCTCCCGGCTTGATCTCGCCCAGGTGGATCATGAGCGCGCCGATGTTCTCGCAGCGGTTGACTTCCGAATCCGATAGCTCCTCCTTGTCCAGGGCCAGGGGATGCTGCCAGGAACCGTAACCGCCGTTCCCCAGGAATTTTTTCCGGTCGGATTCATAGGATGAGAAGGGAACGCTGGCCGTGAAGAAATTGCGTCCCGTCTCCTTTTTCATAAAGGCATACTGCGTGAGCGCTTTAAGCTGGCCCGGGCCTTTCTCCAGTCGGCTCATCATGGTTTGCGGCACCCAGTCCGCGTTCGCGTAGTCGCGGAAGGCGTCAAAGTGGCTGTACTCCACCACGGGCACCAGATCCGTGATCAGCGGCTTCTTTCCTCTGTTGGTCACCCGGTAACGGCGCAGGACGCGCGGGTTTTGCTCGGGCACGAACACGGTGACCTCCACCCGCAGACCCAGGCACTCGGCCGTGAAGCGCGAGTAGGAGAGGCCCACCCGGCACTCGTACCGGTCGAGCGGAGTGAGGGCCGGCGCATAAAACGGGCTGAAGAGTTCGTAGCCGGAGGCGCCCTTGACGCGGACGTAGCAGGTCTCCCCGTTCATGGACGAGGCGGGCAGCTGCACCACGTACTTGGTGATCCGGTTCAGGGCGGCGTCGCCCTTGCAGATGACGCCGCCGCCCGTGTTGTCCACGTAGCCGCCGAAGTCGAGGGTGCCCAGGTAGTTGATCCAGCGGGCCGGAATGAAGGGCGAGGTGATCACATACTCGCGATGGTCGTTGTCGAAGTATCCGAGTTTCATGCTTTCCCCAAGATGATTTCGATGTTGTGGTATACGGCCTGCCCGGATTCGGAGCGGCGCATGGGCGCCAGGACGGTGCCGTCGTGCAGGAGATTGAGTGACTGGCCGTCGCAGACCGCGGAGACGATGCGCGCGGCGTCCTTGGACTGTTTTGTGACGTGGATGATATAGAAAGCGCCGCGGAATTTCCGTTCCACCGTGATTTCGGGCACTTCATCCGGCAGCTTGGGATCGATGACCAGGCCGTCGAACCCGGGGCGGATGCCCAGGATCCACTGGGAGACGGCCACGAAGTTCCAGGAGGCGGTGCCGGTCAGCCAGGAGTTCTTGGCCTCGCCGTGACGTCCCGCTTCCTTGCCCGCGATCATCTGGGCGTAAACGTAGGGCTCCAGGCGGTGCACCTCGCTTATGTTCTCCCGGAAAGCGGGCGCGATGGACTTATAGTATTTCCAGGCCCGGTTGGCGTGCCCGAGCCTGGAGTCGGCGATCATGATCCAGGGATTGTTGTGGCAAAACACGCCGCCGTTCTCCTTGTAGCCGGGGACGTAGGTGGTGACCTCGCCCAGTTCCAGGTGGTAGCGCTTGTAGGCCGGCCAGACCAGGACGATGCCGTGTTTGGTGCCCAGGTGTTTCTCCACCGCGGCCAACGCCTTGTCCGGATAGCCCAAGTCCTTCCCGATACCGGCCCAGGCGCAGTAGCCCTGCGATTCGATGAAGATTTTGCCGTCTTCGCACTCCCGGCTGCCCACCTTGGCCCCCGCGTCGTCGTAGGCGCGCAGGTACCAGTCACCGTCCCAGCCGTGGTCGAGCACGGCCTTCTCCATGACGGCGATTTCTTTTTCCGCCCAGGCGGCCTCGTCGGTGAATCCGGAGCGACGGGCGATCTCCACGTAATCCGCGCCGATCTGCACGAACATGCCGGCGATGAGCACCGACTCCGCGGTCTTGCCGTCCTTGGTGGTGCAGGTCTGGAACGATTCGTCCGGGGTGGCGGAAAAGCAGTTCAGGTTGAGGCAGTCGTTCCAGTCCGCCCGCCCGATGAGGGGCAGGCCGTGCGGTCCCTTGCGGTCCACCACATGGTGGAAGGCGCGGCGCAGGTGCTCGAAGAGGGGGGCGGCCAGCCGGGCGTCGTTTTCAAAGTCGACCTTCTCCGAGAGAATCGGCCAGTCGCCCGTCTCCTTCAGGTAGGCGGCCACCGCTAAAATAAGCCAGAGGGGATCGTCGTTGAAGTTGCCCCCCACGGCTGAATTGCCGCGCTTGGTCAGCGGCTGGTATTGGTGGTAGGCGCCGCCCGACTCGAGCTGGGTGGCGGCCACGTCCAGGAGCCGCCGGCGCACGCGGTCCGGAATCTGGTGCGTGCAACCCAGGATGTCCTGGTTGGTGTCGCGGAAGCCCACGCCCCGGCCTATCCCGGACTCGAAGTAGGAGGCGCTGCGCGAGATGTTGAAGGTGATGACGTTCTGGTACTGGTTCCAGATGTTGACCATACGGTTGAGCTCGGCGGACCCGCTCTTCAGGCAGAAATTGCCGAGCAGGGTGTCCCAGTGCCCGGAGAGGGCGGTGAAAGCCTCGTCCACCGTTTTCGGATCGGTGAGACGCTTGATGAGCGCGCGCGCCGTTTTTTTATTGATGATGCCATTTTTTTCCCATTTCTCCGCTGCCGGATTCTCCACGTAGCCCAGGACGAAGATGACGGTCTTCTCTTGGCCCGGCGCCAGGGTGACGTCGAACTGGTGGCAGGCGATGGGGGACCACCCGTCGGCCACCGAATTACGCGGCTTGTTCTCCGTGACCGCGGCCGGTCGGTCATAGTTGTTGTCCGGCCCCAGGAAGCTGTCCCGGTCCGTATCGAAGCCCTGGTGGGGCAGGCTGGCCGCGTAAAACGAGTAGTGGTTGCGGCGCTCGCGGTATTCGGTTTTATGGTAGATGACCGCCGGTTCGATCTCCATCTCCGCCAATGAGTAGTTGCGCTGGAAGTTGGTCATGTCGTCCAGGGCGTTCCACAGGCAAAATTCCACCGCGGCGAAGACCGAAAGCTTTTTAGCCTGCGGAGTATCATTTTTCAGACGCAGGACCTGGACTTCCGCGTTGGTCTCCAGCGGGACGAAGCAGAGCGCCTCCGCCGTGACGCCGTTCTTCACGCCCTTGATCCGGGTGTAACCCAAACCGTGGCGGCATTCGTAGGCGTCCAGCGGCGTTTTGGCCGGTTTCCAGGCCGGTGACCAGAGCGTTTCGCCGTCGCGGATGTAGAAAAGCCGGCCGGTATTGTCCAGCGGCACATTGTTGTAGCGGTAGCGGGTGATACGGCGCAGCAGCGCGTCCCGGTAGAAGGAATATCCGCCGGCCGTGTGGGATATTATTGAATAGAAATCGGTGTTTCCCAGGTAATTGATCCAGGGGTAGGGGGTGGCGGGGGTCTCAATGATGTATTCCCGCCGGTCGTCGTCGAAATGTCCGAATTTCATCATCACTCCTTGGGTGTCAGAACGGTACCGACCCTGGAACCGGAGAGGCCTCGCTCTCACCTCGAACGGCCGCTCCGCGGATGGTTGAGCGGTTCGAGATTCCCTATTGTAAACAAACCGTGGGCCTATTTCCAGTCCCCTCGGTGCAGGAAGCGTCAGGCTGTCCGATGTCGTGGGCCGCGAACCCGGGAGAGCGTAGGATAACACCCGCGGCCGCGGGCGTTTTTTGGTGTGTGTTTAATCTATGCCATGGAAGCGGCTGTTTGTCAATCTGTGAAGGCTTTCTTTATCAAGCCTTCGAGGTTACGCGCAGAGTGACCTACCGCAGGTTCCGGATACGCACTTCAACGCCTTTCACCTGTTTCAGGGCCGCGACGATGGCCGCGGGATCGGTCGAACTGAAATGGTACGGGTAGAGGATCGCGGGGTGGAACATGGCCGCGGCCCGGGCCGCCTGGGCGGGGGTCATGGTGTAGGGCTGGTTCACGGGCAGGAAGGCGATATCGATGTTTGTCAGCGCGGCCATCTCCGGTATGTCTTCCGTGTCTCCGGCGATATACACGCGCCTTTTCCCCAGCGTGAGAATATATCCATTGTCGCGACCGCGGGGATGAAAACCTTCCCGTCCCTTGGTGGTGTTATAGGCGGGCACGGCCTCTATTTTGATTCCTTTGACCGTACGGCTTTCGCCGTTCTTCATGGCCGAGCCCTTTTTCAGCTTGCCGGCCACCGCGGGGTTGGTCACCAGCTCCGTCCCGTCCTTGGTGAGCGCGGCAATTCGGGCCGCGTCCAGATGGTCGCCGTGTTCGTGGGTTATGAGAATGATGTCCGCTTGAGGCGCGTCGTTCGGGACATAGGCGGCCGCCGGATCCACGTGAATAATCAGGTTGTCATAGTCAAGCATCAGCGTACCGTGACCGTAGAAATGAATGCGCAGCGTGTGGCCGTTGGCGGTGAATTCGTCCATTTTCGGGAGAGAACCCGCCTGGCTGAAAACAGACTGTGAAAAAAAAGCCAATTCAACAATTAAAGTCATGACATACTTCATACCATCCTCCTGGGTGGGTTATGGCTACAAGATACTCAATTCCCGCCCGCCCGCAAAGCGGCCGGGACTCCCTTCCGGCGCGGGCCGCCAGTCACCGCCGGGCGGAGTGGTTCCGGTTTACAACTAATTAACAACTGTTTTACCGCCCGGAGAGGAAAAGGATAGCCGATGATGGTATCTCTTGATCAATACATGAAGGAGGTATCTGCCATGCAGAACGCAAAACTCAATGGAATGATTATTGCCAGTATCGTGATCAATGGACTCGTCAGCCTGCTTTTCCTCATTGGTCAGACGGACGAGTACGCCGGTATGGGCGGCGTTATCCTGGGATTCTTCGGCTTGATGATGGCTTTCTGGGCGTGTTCCCTGGCGGGCGCGGTCTTGATACAGACCGGGAACCCCAAAACGGGCGCCGTCCTGGTTATGATCGGGTGCGCCCTGTTTGTGCCCATCGGATTGATCGGCGTGTTCGGGGCCAAGAAGGTGCGGGAAGAACTGAAAAGACGGGAATTTATGGGCGCACAACCGGAGGCCGGGAATCATGAGTGAAAGCGTGAAGACGTATCTTTACAACCGGTCTTTCGTCACCTGTTATCTTGTTGCCGCGTTGATCTCGCTGGCCGGGGTGGTGTGCGTATTGGCCATGGGCGGCCGGATGATCGGTATCGGCGGCGCGGGCGTGTGTTC
>CAYQRT010000075.1:0-11318 GCA_964419695.1 uncultured Spirochaetaceae bacterium
CATTGGCCTGCCGGTAGCCGGATTCTTCCGGCGGCAGATTGACGATGCCGACCTTAATCAGCCCCGAGCCCTGTTCTTTAGGACATCCAGTAAATACCGAAAGGGCACTTACTAAGGCAATTATGGCTCCTATAACCATAATTTTGCGAGTGTTTTTCTTCATTTGCTTCCTCCTTTTTCTTGCGGGATGAGTAACGGATTGACGAAGAATTTTCCCGTAAATACTCCGTCCCTGATTGATATTATTGATAGTTACCTCCTTTCGCAGTTCGCTGGCCGCAATCGTTGATCCAAACTGGATCAAAGCAACATTATGTAAATACTTTTTGTATATTCATTCAGGCTTGCGCCTCATAATGATCAGAACGGATATTCGCCCGGGTACAGCGTCCCCGCCGGAAGATTATAAGAAACGTCCTCCACCCCGAGCAGGTGCAGCGCCGCGGAGAGGGTGCGGCCGGCGTGGGCAAAGGCCACACCCGTGTGGTGCGGGAAGCGCTTCTCCAGAAGCGCGTAGCGGTAGAAGCGGCCCATCTCCCTGATCGCCATGACGCCGATGCCACCGAAGGAGCGGGGATCCAGGTCCAGGATTTCGCCTTCGGCCACATACGCCCTGAGGCGGGTGTCGGCGGTCGACTGCAGGCGGAAAAGGGTTATCTCTCCGGCGGCCAGTTGGCCTTCCAGGGTGCCGCGGGTGATGTCGGGCTCTTTGCCCGGTTCCATCAACCGGTGCATGATGAGTTGGTATTTCATCTCCTTGGCGGCCATGCAGGAGGCCGGCGTGTTGCCGCAGTGGAATCCCATAAAGAGGTCAGTCTGCTTATAATTACCTATCTGCTGTTTGTTCGCTTCATACAGGTCGCGGGGCACGGTGTTGTTGACGTCCAGGATGGTGGCCGGTTTTTCCGTGGCGGCCGTGGCCAGGTACTCGCTTAAGGCGCCGTAGATGTCGGTTTCGCAGGCGACCGGCACGCCGCGCGTGGCCAGCCGGGAATTGACGTAGCAGGGAACAAACTGAAAGTATTTTTCAAAGGCCGGCCAGCACTTGTTGGCAAAGACGCCGTAGCGGCTGGCGCCCAGGTTCTCCTCCATGAACGTGGTGAGGGCCACCTCGTACTGGGCCAGTTTTTTGAGGAGATCGGGGTAGCGGTTGCCCGAGCCGAGTTCGCCGGCCATCTCTTCGGCCACCGCGGCGATCTTCTTCGTCTTCCGCGCCGCTCCCCGGTAGATGTCGTAGAGGTCCAGTTCGCTGTTCTCCATCACCTCCACACCCAGATCGTAGAGCGGTTTGATGGGAGCGTTGCAGGCCACAAAGTCCTGGGGCCGCGGACCGAAGGCGAAGATCTTGAGTTGCTTCAGGCTCAACACGACGCGCGCCACAGGGATGAAATCGGCGATCATGCCCGCCACCTCGTCCGGCAGGCCCACCGGATAGGGGGGCAGGTAGGGTTTGAGGTGGCGCAGTCCGGCATTGTAGCAGGCGGAGAGAAGGCCGCAGTAGGCGTCACCGCGTCCGCCTATCAAGTCCTCCCCCGATTCCTCGGCCGCCGCGGCCAGCATGACCGGCCCGCTAAACTTCTGGGCCAGCAGGGTGGTGGGCCCCTCGGGGCCGAAATTACCCAGGTAGATGATCAGGGCATTGATACCCTGCTTTTTGATTTCAGCCAGAGCCTTCAGCACGTCGGATTCGTTCTCTATGACGGTATCAAGTGCTTCCACCGGCAGGCCGCGCTTACGGCAGGCTGCCACCACCGACGCGTGTCTCTTCTTGGAGAGTTCGATCGGGAAACAGTCCCGGCTGACGGCCACGATTCCCGCTTTTACTTGCGCCATGTTTTCCATACAACCTCTTTTCGAATTTTCATCGCGCCCGTTGCGGCGGCGCGCGTGCATCACGTCGTTATCTCAAGTTCTTCTCAACAAAGGAACCCAGTGCGTTGTAGCGGGCGTAAAGCGTGTCGTAGTCGGCCTTCCGCCGGGCGTCGGGGACGTACTCCGCCTCGAAGCCGGCGCCCATGGCCTCCTGCGCCTCTTCCACGGTGGAGAAAAGGTTGGCGGCCACGGCGGCGAACATGGCCGCTCCCAGGGCGCAGGTCTCCTCCGCCCGGGCCACTTTTATCTTCATGCCCAGCACGTCGGCCATGGTCTGCATGATAAAGGGCGATTTTTTGGCCACGCCGCCCAGGGCGATGATGCTTTCAATGGGAATACCCTGGCTGGTGAAGCACTCCACGATTTTGCGGGCGCCGCAGGCGGTGGCTTCCACCAGGGCCCGGAAAATACCGGGCGCGGTGGTGCCCAGGTTGAGACCGTACACGCCGGCCTTCAGATTCTGGTCGGCGAAGGGCGTGCGCCGGCCGTTCAGCCAGTCCAGGGCCACGAGCGTCTGTTCGCCGGCGCCCGGTTTTTGGGCGGCGGTGGTCAGGTCTTCCAGAATGGCGCCGGCCAGGCCTTCGCGCCCGCCGGGCGTGACCAGGCCGCGTTTGGCCAACGCGTCCAGCGGCCAGCTTAAAATGTCGGCGAACCAGGCGTAGACGTCGCCGAACGACGATTGGCCCGCCTCCAGTCCGACCAGGCCGGGAATGATCGAGCCCTCCACCTGACCGCAGATACCCTTGACCAGTTTATCGCCCAGCTCCTGCGGGGAGGCGACCAGCATGTCGCAGGTGGAGGTGCCCATCACTTTGGAAAGCGCGTGCGGGGTGATCTGGCCGCCCACCGCCCCCATGTGGGCGTCAAAGGCGCCTACGCCGATAACCGTATCCGCGGGCAGCCCGAGCCGGGCGGCCCATTCGGCGGAGATGACGCCGATGGATTGGTCGCTGGTGAAGGTCTCCGTGTAGAGATGACCGCGCAGGCCGGCCAGAACCGAATCCAGTGCTATCAGAAATTCCTCGGGCGGCAGGCCGCCCCAGGCCGGATGCCAGAGAGCCTTGTGACCGGCCGCGCAGCGGCTGCGCTTGAGGGTGAGTGGATCGGTGTCGCCGCAGAGCAGGGCCGAGATCCAATCGCAGTGTTCCACCCAGGAGAAGGCGTGTTTCCGTATCTTTTCATTGGAGCGGAGCGTATGCAGTATTTTGGACCAGAACCATTCGGACGAGTAGACGCCTCCCGAGTATTTGACGTAGTCGTCCCCGGGCCGGGCGGCGCAGGCGGCATTGATCTCTTCCGCCTCGGCCACTCCGGTATGGTCCTTCCAGAGGATGAACATGCCGTCCGGATCATCATGATATTCGGGCAGGAGTGACAGGGGTGTTCCCGTCCGGTCTACGGCCACCGGTGTGGAACCGGTGGTGTCGATGGAGAGGCCGCGCACCCGTTCGGCCGTCTGAGCTCCCGCTTTGGCCAGCGCGCCTGAGACCGCATCGGCAAGGCCTTCCGTGTAGTCCAGCGGGTGCTGGCGGAAGAGGTTGCGGGCGGGATCGCAGTACAATCCGTCTTTCCAGCGCGGATAGGGGGAGACGGCAGAGGCGGCGACGGCGCCTTTCGTGTCGACCACCAGGGCCCGGACCGAATCCGTCCCAAAATCGACGCCGATGATAAAATTATTTCCCATTATCCACGCTCCGGGCGGATTTTTGCGTTATCGTTAACGCATCGCCGCTAAAAAAAATTGGGATATTCCGGTTCCCTAACCCTTCTCGTAGAATGCTACATTCTCTTTCGTGATTATGTCAATGGGCATGAGCACTTTTTTCTCGATTTTTTCCCGGAGGGCCGCGGCCCGGTAGAGGGCATAGACGCCCTGGTAACTCTGCCGTTCCGGTTTCTGGCTGATGAGGAAATCGATGGAACCCGAATTGAGGAGGTCGATGTTGCGACGGACGAGATCATAGCCGATGAGGAAAAGCTTCTTTTTTGACGGAGGAAGCGTCTCCAGGTATTCGGCCACGTAATGGACGGCCACATTGGCCACGAAGATACCGGCCAGATCGGGATTGTCCCGGATGACACTCCGCAGGGCGCGGGAGGAGGCGTCGGGGTGGTCCAGGTCGAAGAGCTCGTACTCCCTGACCGTGACGCCGGCTACGTCCCGGAAGGCTTCCTCGAACCCGTCGGCCCGTTCCCGGATATGGTGGTCGTCCGGGACGGTGAGGACGGCGGCCACGGTGGAAGGCCGCGGGACCAGCAGCGAGAGCAGCCGTCCGCAGACCAAACCGCTCTGCCGGGAATCCTGTCCGATGAAGGAAAGGGGTATCATCCCATCCAGACTCGTGTTGATGAATACGAAGGGCAACCCCGCGGGGAGTTTTTCGATCAATGCCAGCACCGGTTCCCGGATGACCGGCGCCACGAGCAGGCCGTCCAGTCCCGCGGCCAGCACGCGGGCGGCGGTGGGGGCGAAACGGCCGGGTGCATGCCGGTCGTAGAAAAAATACGTGACCCGCACGCGGAAGTGATGCAGTTCGCTGATCGCCTTCTCCACGCCGCTGACCACTGATTCCCAGAAGGTCGAGTCCTGTTCGCGGCGTGGAATGACAATTCCGAAGTGGTAGGATTTGGCGCGCGAGAGATGGCTGGCGTAGATGTTGGGCCGGTACCCCAGTTCGCTGATCGCCCGCCGGACGCGGCGTTCGGTTTCCCGGGCCACCCGGCCGCGGTTGTGCACCACGCGATCCACCGTGCCGATGGAGACCTTGGCGCGTGCGGCGATCTGGCTGATGGTGGCCGGCTCCACATGCCCGGTTCTTTTCTTTGCTTTCTTCATATTTCGGGCCTGATGGTACTATGAATCGGACCGGCTGCATAGTCCGCGGCGCGGGCGGCGGGCAAAAAAAGTCAGGCGCTTCCGGGGGCTACACGGCGCCGTTGGGAATCTTGGCGCAGCAATCCATGCCGTCGCCCGGGGTCTTGGTGTCGACCGGCACACGGGCCGCGGCCAGACTGCGCTGGATGATGGAGTCCTGGGGGCATTTTTCCACGCACACGCCGCAGGCCGTGCAGAGGGCGGGATCGATGACCGCCAGGTTGTCGGTGACCACGATGGCTTTCTCCGGGCAGTTCTTCTCGCAGAGCTTGCAGGCCGTGCAGGCGATGGGGCAGACGTTCTTGGCCTGGCGGCCGCGATCGTGGTTGGCGCAGGCCACCAGCACGGTCTGGCTCTTGGGGTGCATGGCGATCAGGCCGCGGGGGCAGGCCTTGACGCATTTCTCGCAGGAGCGGCATTTGTCCGGATCGATCCAGGCGATGTTCTCATCGGTCATGACGATGGCGTCGAAGGGACAGGCCCGGACGCAGCTGGCCAACCCCAGGCACCCGTAGCGGCAGGCCTTGTCCCCGCCAAAGAACAGGCTGGCCGCCTGGCAATTGTCCACGCCCTCGTAGAGGTAGTTCATGGTGGCGGTCTTGTTGCCGGCCCGGCAGGCCACGTAGGCCACCTTGTCCTCGTCGGCCTCGAGCGATACGCCCAGCAGTTCCGCCAGTTTCTGGGCCGTGGCCTGGCCGCCGGCCAGGCAGGCGCTCACGAAGGAGGTGTCCTCCGCCATCTTCTCCGCCAGGCCCTGGCAGCCGGGAAAGCCGCAGGCGCCGCAGTTGGAGCCGGGCAGCAGTTCCAGGATCTGGACCACCTTGGGATCGGTCCTTACCGCCAGTTTGCGGAAGGCCAGGTAGAGCAGCAGTGAGAAGAGCGCCCCCAAGCCGCCCAGAATGCAGGCGGCGATGAGAATGGCTTTCAGTATCTCCATGATATCCATATAATCACCCGTATCCTTTGTACGGTGTCACGAGCGGGCCGGCGTCCCGGCCGTCCGTACGCCGTCTTGTTTACAGTCCGAACAATCCCTTGAATCCCAGGAAGGCCAGGGACATGAGGCTGGCCGTGATGAAGGTGATCGGCTGTCCCTTGAAGGATTTGGAGATGGGGGCGTGGTCGATCACCTCCCGCAGGCCCGCGAAGAGCACGGTGGCCACCAGAAACCCGAGGCTGACGCCCAGGGTGTAGATTTCGCTGTTGAAGAAGTCCAGCTTGTAATCAATCGCCAGGAAGGCGGCGCCCAGCACCGCGCAGTTGGTGACGATCAGGGGCAGGTAGATGCCCAGGGCCCGGTAGAGGGGGGGGAAGACCTTGCGGATGAACATCTCCACCAGCTGGACGAAGGCGGCGATGGTGAGAATGAAGGCCCCGGTGCGCAGGAACTCCAGGTTCAGCGGCACCAGAATCAGGTTGTACACCAGCCAGGACACGGCGGTGGAGAGCATCATCACGAAGACCACCGCGAACCCCATGCCCAGGGAGGCTTTGATGCTGGAGGTGATGCCGAAGAAGGGGCAGAGAGCCAGGAAGCGCATGAGAAGGATGTTGTTGACCAGCAGGGCCGAGAGAAAGATGAGGAAGAAGTTCATGTCGTTGTTGATCATGCCTGGTGCTCCTGTGCCTTAAGGCCGGTTGTTCGCTGCATGCAAAGCCCCCTTACGTTTTGGGAAAAAGCCGGTGGTGCAGGGCGATCAGGAACCCGATCACCATGAAGGCGCCCGGCGGGAGGATAAGAATAAGAATGGGCGGGTACCAGGCCGGCGCGATCTGGATCTTGCCCAAACCAAAGAGCGAAAAGTTGAGCGTGCCTTCGCCGAAGAGCTCGCGCAGGGTGCCGATGATGGTGATAACCAGGGTGAAGCCCAGGCCCATGCCCACGCCGTCCAGGAAGGAGCGGAAGATCCCGTTCTTGCTGGCGAAGGCCTCGGCCCGCCCCATGACGATGCAGTTAACCACGATGAGCGGCACGAACACGCCGAGTGAGGCGGCCAGCGAAGGCAGGTAAGCCTTCATGAGGTATTCGACGATGGTGACGAAGGCGGCGATGATGGTGATGAATACCGGGATGCGCACCTGGGCGGGTACGATCCGGCGGATGAGGGAGATGACCGTGTTGGAACAGATGATGACGAAGGTGAAGGCCAGGCCCATGCCCAGGGCGTCTGAAAAATTGGTGGAGCAGGCCAGGGTGGCGCAGAGGCCCAGCATGATGACCAGGATGGGGTTTTCACTCACCAGACCCTTGACGAGTTCCTTCATGTTCTTCATGGCTTATCCTCCCCGGCGGCGTCCAGTGTCTTTATCCCCCCGATGATGCCGTTGGTCACGGCCCGGGAAGAGATGGTGGCGCCGGTGATGGCGTCGACCCCGGGTTCGTTTCTTTTTTCCTCAGCCGGGGGAAAGGCGTAGAGCGTGCCGGCCAGGGCCCGGCCGCCTCCGCCCCCGCCTTTTTTAAGAATCAGGCCGGCGGCCGGCTGCCCCTTGAATTGGGCCAGGAAAACGGGATCGCCGACGCGGGCGCCCAGGCCGGGGGTCTCGCTCTGGGCCAGGATCTTTACTTCCGTGATCCGGTCTTCCGTATCCACGCCGTAGAGGATTTTAATCGGTCCGGCGTATCCCTGGATTTCGGTGTTGATCACGCGGCCGATCACCTGGTCGCCGCGGAGCGCGTCCCACACGCGGTTGGGCACGGTCTCCCGGAAGGAGGTGGCTTCGGGCTGGACGGCCTGCATGGCCTCCGTCTTGCCCTTCTCGGCATGGCCGCTGATGGGTTTCTTGGTGAGCTCGTTGACGCCCGCCAGGCTGCCGGCCGCGATGAAGCAGGCGCCGAACAACACCAGGACCAATCGTATCATATGACTCATGGACGAACCCCTTTCCTCACGGTCTTCCCCATTTACGGTTTCGCCTTCCTGGCGAAACGCACGGTGCCGAACACGCGCGGCTTGAAGGCCTTGTCCAATAATGGCGTGACGCAGTTCATGAGCAGGATCGAATAGCACACCCCCTCCGGGAACCCGCCGTAGGAGCGGATGACCGCGGTCAGCACGCCGCAGCCCACGCCGAAGATGACCTTGCCCCAGGGCGTGGCCGGCGAGGTGACCATGTCCGTGGCCATGAAGAAGGCGCCCAGAATCAGGCCGCCGGAAAGCACGGCCTGCAGGGGATCGCGGCCGAAAAGCGGGGAAAGCAGGGCCACGGTGGCGATGTAGGGCAGGGGGATACGCAGGTCGATGATGCGCATCAGCGCCAATAAGGCGGCGCCGATCAAGAGCGTCAGTTTGCAGGTTTCTCCCAGGGAGCCGGGCACGGTGCCCAGGAAGAGGTCACCCAGGCTATAGGGGATCTGCGCCGCGCCCTCTTTGAGCAGACCCAGATAGGAGGCGGAGGTGACAGCGTCGAAAGAGAAAGCCGTGGAGACCGGCTTGACCCAGGTGGTGACGGCCACCGGAAAAGAAGCCAGGAGCACGGCCCGGGCGGCCAACGCCGGGTTGAATACATTGAAACCCAGGCCCCCGAACAACTGCTTGACGATGAGGATGGCCACCACGCCGCCCAGGATCACCATCCAGAAGGGGGTGGCGCTGGGCAGGACGAAGGCCAGAAGGATACCCGTAATCACGGCGCTGCCGTCTTTGATGGTGACCGGGCGCTTGAAAATCAGCTGGCTCACCGCCTCGGTGGTCACGCAGGTGGCCACGGACACCAGGATGAGGATCACCGCGGGCAGTCCGAAGATGACGCCGGAGGCCACGGCCGTGGGCAGCAGGGCGGCCACCACCAGCCACATCACTTTAGGCGTGGTGCCCGGGCTTTTTACATGGGGGGAGGCGGAAACAATGAATTGATCCGACATGGACGTTCCTTGGTGTATGTTTTGGGAACTTCGAAAAACCCTCGCTTTTCAGGAATGGAGGGTGGTCGAAGTTCCATGGAACGGAAAGATTACGGCTTCCGCTTAGCCAGGTTCAGTTTCGCATATTTGATCAGGTGCACGAGCGGCCGTCCCGAAGGACAGAGGAACGTGCACACGCCGCATTCCATGCAGTCCCGGACGTTGGCGGCCAGACAGGAGTCGAAGTCGTCCCTTTCGGCAAAGTCCCCCAACCGGCTGGGCATCAGCCCCATGGGGCAGCGGTCCACGCAGGCCCCGCACTTGACGCAGGCCAGGCTCTGTTTGCGCGCGTCCTGTTTCAGGACCAGAAAGCCGCTCGTGCCCTTGACCACCGGGGTGTCCAGGTTGTACTGGGTCAGCCCCATCATGGGGCCGCCCATGATCATCTTGTACACGGCGGGGGCGGCGGCTGAGACCGGCGCTCCCGCCGTGGTGGCGGTCGCCGTTGACGGTTGATCCGGCGGTGTATCCGGAGGCGCCGCGGTGCCGGCCGGAGACGCGGCCGAGGGGAATCCGCCGGAGTATTCCACCAGGTCGCGGAACGATGTGCCGATTTTCACCAGCAGGTTGCCCGGCCGGGGCAGCACGTCCCCGGACACGGTCAGCACCCGTTCGATAAGCGGCTTGTCTTTGACCACCGCCTCATACACGGCGTGGGCCGTACCCACGTTCTGTACCACTACGCCCACGTCGAAGGGCAGGCGGCCGGAGGGCACTTCCCGGTTGAGGATGGCTTTGATGAGCTGTTTCTCCGCGCCCTGCGGGTACTTGACCTTGAGGCCCAGGATGGTAAGGCCGGCGCACTCGTTCTTTTCCGCCAGCTTTTTTCGGAACAGGGCGATGGCGTCGGGTTTATTTTTTTCAATACCTATTACGGCCCGGTTGATGCCAAGCGTTTTGAGAATGATGAGAATTCCTTCTATAATATCATCGCATTTTTCCAGCATCAGGCGATGGTCGGTGGTCAGGTAGGGTTCGCATTCCGCCCCGTTGACGATGAGGGTTTCTATCTTCTTATCCGCGGGTGGGGAGAGTTTGACGTGGGTGGGAAAAGCGGCCCCGCCCAGGCCCACGATGCCGGCTTCCTTGATTTTTTCCTTTATTTCCTCGATGGAGAGATCGCGCCAGTCGCGTTTTTTCTCCCATGTCATGGGAGCGGCCGCGTCTTCCTGCTTCTCGATGACCACGGCCGTGACCGGTATGGGCAATACGGGATGGGGCCGGGCCTCAATAGCGGTCACCGTGCCGGAGATGGAGGCGTGCACGCAGGCCGAGACAAAGCCCGTGCTCTCGCCGATTTTCTGGCCTTCGGTCACCCGGTCGCCCACGGCCACCACCGGCTGGCAGGGTGCGCCGGTGTGCTGGGACAGGGGGATGACCACGCGCAGCGGCGCGGGCATGACCTGGATGGGTTTGTTTTCCGTGAGATGTTTGTGTTCCGGCGCGTGGATGCCGCCCCGGAAACTATTTCGACCGAACATTGGGAAGTAAAGTAAACGGAAAGTACGAGTTTGTCAACCGGCGGGATTCAGGCGAAAGCGATCGCTGGTAAACACAAACGCTCTGTTTCTCTTGACGGCCGCTCGATACTTTAATTATATTTAAGTACATTAAGTTTAAATTAATACGCAATTTCCCGTAAGGAGTCCCTATGAAACTCAGCATGGCGGTGCTGGCCGGCGACGGCATCGGACCGGAGATCACCCGGGAGGGCTTGAAAATTCTGGACGCGGTGGCGGACGTATTCGGCCATTCCTTTACCTATCATATGGCCCCTTTCGGGGCCGGGGCTTATTTTACCTGCGGCAGCCCCTTTCCCGGGGAGACCATGCATGTCTGCGATGAGGCGGACGTCATCATCAAGGGGCCGGTCGGCCTTTCCGTGGACAAGATGGAAACGATCCCCCTGGACTTCCGCCCGGAGAAGGGGGCCATCCTGCCCCTGCGCAAGCGGTACGATACGTTCGCCAATTTCCGCCCCGTGTACCTGCCCCGGGAACTGGCGGTCTTTTCCCCGATCAAGGAGGAAGTGATCGGGGACGGCGTGGACATCCTCATGATCCGGGAACTGGTGGGCGGCATCTACTTCGGCGACAAGACTGAGGCGCATGAAACGAACAACGAATACGCCGCCGACCGCTGCGTCTATACCCGGCATGAAGTGGAACGCATCGCCCGGGTGGCGTTCGAGGAGGCGGCGCGTAAAAAGATGCCGCTCACCAATGTGCATAAAGCAAACGTGCTCGCTTCCTCGCGTTTCTGGAACGCGGTGGTGGAGGATGTGAAAAAGGAATTCCCGGACGTGGTTTACCGGTCCGTGCTGGTGGACAACGCGGCCTTCCAGCTGGTGAAAAATCCCACCCAGTTCAACGGGGTGATGCTTTTAGAGAACATGCAGGGAGACATCCTGACCGACCAGGCCGGCGGCATCCTGGGTTCCCTGGGCCTGATGCCTTCCGCCTGCATCGGCCCGGAAAAAAGTTACGTGGAACCGGCCCACGGCTCGGCGCCCGACATCGCCGGCCGGAACATCGCCAACCCGTATTCCATGATTGGAAGCGCGGCCCTCATGCTCGACCGCTGTTTCGCTCTGGAGGAGGAGGGCCGGGTGATCTTCGCCGCCATGACGCGCTTGTTCCGGGAGGGGTTGCGGACCATGGACCTGGCGGA
>CAYQRT010000076.1:0-11309 GCA_964419695.1 uncultured Spirochaetaceae bacterium
GCTCGAACTCGCAGGTGCGGAAGATGAAGTTCTTGGTGGTGATCTCGTTCCGGAAGGCCTTGCCGATTTGGGCGATGCCGAAGGGAATCTTGACCCGGCTGGTGTTGGTCACGTTCTTGAAGTTGACATAGATGCCCTGCGCCGTCTCCGGACGCAGGTACACGATGGAGGCGTCATCTTCCAGGGGCCCGATATGGGTCTTGAACATCAGGTTGAACTTGCGCGGCTCGGTCAGTTCCTTGCCGCAGTTGGGGCATTTCTTCTCTTTCCGGTTTTCCTCGGGCAGCTGGTCCTCGCGGAAGCGCATCTTGCAGCCCTTGCAGTCCACCAGCGGGTCGGAAAAGTTGGCTACGTGGCCGGAAGCCTCCCAGACCTTGGGGTGCATCATGATGGCCGCGTCGATGCCCACGATGTTGTCGTGCAGCTGGGTCATCTCCTTCCACCAGAACTGGCCGATGCGGTTCTTGAGTTCCACGCCCAGGGGACCGTAATCCCAGGCCGAGGACAGTCCTCCGTAGATTTCGGACGATTGGTAGATGTACCCGCGGCGTTTACACAGCGAGACGAGTTTGTCCATCGTGACGACAGATTCCATAGCTACTCCTTGCGCCGAAATAATCAGCGGCGCGTGATGCTGCATTCTCTGTGAGCGTTGTCAAAAAAGGTGATGATAAACTCATTGAGAGTCCGTCAGCATCCTGCTAAAACGCCGTATATCAAACAGGAGGGCATCAAATTCCGCGTTTGTCCGGGAAAATAAATCTTTCTACCCGGTAGTGTATTGGGGCCGATTTTACACGTTTTTTTCCAATAATGCAATCGCGGTCGTCAACCGCTTGTCGATCGTTTCCCGTCCCAAAATCCGCATGGATGCCACCAGCGGCGGTGAAACCCTTGTTCCGGTCAAGGCCACCCGCAGAGGCATGAGGAGGTCTCCCAATTTGATCCCGAGCGTCTCCGCCGTCCGGCGGAACGCATCCTCTATCTCCGCCTCCGGCCGATCCAAAAGAGCGGGTAACAACGTCATGAGCGTCTCGAGTATTTTTTTGGCCGCCGCCGCGTCGGCTTTTTTGGGAATGAGGTCCGCCGCGCCCGGTACCGGGATGTCCATGAAAAAGAACCTGGTCCAGGATACGCAGTCGGAGAGCACGGTCAACCGTTCGCGGATAACGGGGATTATTTCCAGCAGCTTCTGCCTTTCATCGTCCGTGACCGGGATGCCCAGGAGGCTGGCCTTCTGCATGAAGGGGATGAGCCGTTGGCACAGGTCGGCCGGGTCGAGCTGGCGGATATACACGCCGTTGAACCATTCCAGTTTTTGGTAGTCGAAGACGGCGGCGGACTTGGATATTTTTTCCAGGGTGAAGAGACGTTCCAGTTCTTCCCGGCTGAAAAGTTCCTTTTCACCGTCATAGGACCACCCGAGCAGGGTGACGTAATTGATGATTGCCTCGGGAAGGTAGCCCTTTTCCCGGAATTCATCCAGCGTGGTGCTGCCGTGGCGCTTGGCGAGTTTGTGACCGTCCCGTCCCAGGATCAGGGGCGGATGGTAGTACCGGGGCGGCCGCCAGCCCAAGGCCTGGTAGAGGAGTACATGTATGGGCCCGGAGGAAAGCCATTCCTGCGAGCGTATCACGTGGGTAATCTCCATGAGGTGGTCGTCCACCACGTGAGCCAGATGATAGGTGGGGAATCCGTCGGACTTGAGCAGCACGGGATCGGGGTTGATGTCCACGTTGGCTTTTTCGATGGCGCCCAGGATCTCGTCAAAAAAAACGGTGGATCCCGTCAGGGGGATCTTGAGCCGGACGACAGATTTCAGTCCCTGCTTCTCCAGGGCTTCCCGCTCCCCGGCGGCGAGGTCACGGCAGTGCCGGTCGTACCCGATGACCGGCAGCTTTTTTGCGGTCTGTTCCTTGCGCACGGCATCCAACCGTTCCGGTGTACAATAACAGCGGTAGGCGTGACCGCTATCAACTAATTGCCGGGCGTACTGCCGGTAAAGGTCATGGCGCTCCGACTGTACGTAGGGCCCGTACGCGCCCCCCTCGTCCGGTCCCTCGTCCCAGGAGAGTCCGAGCCAGCGCAGGGTGTCATAGATATTCTGCACCGATCCCTCGGTCGAGCGCACCTGGTCGGTGTCTTCGATGCGCAGAATGAATCGGCCGTTGGCGGCGCGGGCGTAGAAATAATCATAGAAGGCGTTGCGCAAGTTGCCGATGTGCATTTTCCCGGTCGGAGACGGGGCGAAACGGACGCGGACGGTCATGACGGATAATCCTTTATCTCAAGGGATGAGGGGATTATATGCAGGGCCGTGCGATCAGGTCAAGGCGGAGCGCTTGCAAACGTCGGCCGCTAGCCCGCCCTCCCCGACCGGTTTACGGGTCTTGCCCATATGGGGAAAAAAAGTTATAACTCATCTCAACATGCCGGTTTGCCCTTTTACGAGGAGGCAGGCACGGTGATGAACGAATTTTCAAGGGGTTTTTCATGATTGCCAGAACTTACGCGGATCTGATACGACCGGATAAAAAAGCGGCGGCTTGGCTCTTTGACCTGCTTATGGTAGTAGGCGCTTCGCTGTTTATTTCGCTTTCCAACCTGCTGCGCCTGCCGTTTCCGGGTTCGCCGGTTCCCATCACCGGTCAGACCTTGGCCGTGGTGATGCTGGGCGCCCTGCTCGGTTCCAAACGCGCCCCGGCGGCCGTGCTGCTCTACCTCTTCTACGGTGTGGCCGGTTTGCCGGTCTATTCCGGCGGCGCCCTGGCCGGACCCACCGGCGGATACCTGTTGGGCTTCGTCTTCGCCGCCTTCGTGGTCGGCCTGCTCTGCGAACAGGGGCTGGACCGTCGCTACCATACCGCCGTAGCCGCCATGCTCGTCGGCAATATAATTCTGTATATTCCGGGACTCATCTGGCTGTCGTTTTTCGTGGGCGGCGACCAGGCCTTCATCCTGGGGTTTTTCCCCTATATCCCGGGCGATCTGGTGAAACTCGCTCTGGCGGCCGCTCTTTTACCCACGGGCTGGAAGCTCATCCGCCGCTGGCGGCGACAGTCGTAACGGGAGGAATATATGGGGATGACGGCTCTCCACCGGTTGTTAAAAACACCCCGGGCGGCGGCGGTCATCCCCTTTCTCCTGGCGGGGCTGTTGCTCCCGGCCGACAACGATTTCAGTCTCGATCTGGCCACCGGCGCCTGGGAGAGGCGCTGACCGGACATTCCGGACTTATCACTGTTTATACTGTTTGAAGAAATCGGCGATTTTTTCCATGGCGATCTTCAGCTCGTCGGGCGCGGGCAGAAAGACGATGCGGAAGTGATCCGGATCGGGCCAGTTGAACCCCGTGCCCTGCACCACTAACACCTTCTGCCGCACCAAAAGGTCCTCCACCATTTTTACGTCGCTGGCGATGCCGAACCGCTTCACGTCCATTTTAGGGAAGAGATAGAGGGCCCCTTGGGGCCTGACGCAGGTGACGCCCGGAATGGCGGTGATCATCTTATGACAGATATCACGCTGTTCGCGCAAGCGGCCGCTGGGAAGCACCAGGTCATGGATGCTCTGGTACCCGCCCAATGACGTCTGGATGGCCAACTGGGCCACCACGTTGCTGCACAGCCGCATGGAGGCCAGCACCTCCAGGCCTTCAATATATTCCCGGGCCTTTTTTTTGTCTCCACTCAGAATCATCCACCCGGAGCGGAATCCGGCCAGCCGGTAGGCCTTGGAGAGTCCGTTGAGTGTGATGATGAACACGTCGTCGGCCAATGAAGCGAGCGGCACATGGCGTGCGTCGTCGTAAACGATTTTTTCATAGATTTCATCGGCAAAGAGCATGAGATCATGCCGGCGCGCCAGTTCCACGATCTGTTCCAGCACGCCGCGCGAGTACACGGCGCCGGTGGGGTTGTTGGGATTGATGACCACGATGCCCTTGGTGCGGGGCGTGATTTTCTTCTGCATGTCCTCCACGTCGGGCTGCCAGTCCGCTGCCTCGTCGCAGCGGTAATGCACGGGCCGGCCGCCGGCCAGGTTGACGGCCGCGGTCCAGAGCGGGTAATCCGGCATGGGGATGAGCATCTCGTCCCCCGGGTTGAGGAGTCCCTGCATGCACATGACGATGAGTTCGCTCACACCGTTGCCGGTGTAGACGTCCGCGGTATCCACGTTCCGGATGCCGATTTCCTGGCAATGCTGCATGACCGCCTTGCGCGCGGCGAACAACCCCTTGGAGTCGCTGTAGCCCTCGGCTTCCTTGATGTTGAGGATCACATCGTGAATGATCTCGTCGGGCGCGAACAGGCCGAAGGGCGCGGGATTGCCGATGTTCAGCTTGTGGATCCGGTAGCCTTCCTCCTCCAGCATCTGGGCCTTTTTAAGCACCGGTCCGCGGATGTCGTAGCACACGTCCTTCAGCTTGTCCGCCTGCCTAAAATCCTTCATGTGTTTACTCCTCAACGCGGCCTTTTATTTTTAAGGAGCTTCAGAGTAAATATATTCGTTTGTAGAGTCAAGGTGATTCTGTGAGGGGAGAGGGATGAGACGATAGGCAAGACAACGATTCGGTTTTTCAACAGCCTGCTGGGCGACAGGTAGAAAGAACGGTTAAAATAAATCCCAGATAAAATGACCGGCACAGTCACCCGTTATGTCATTGAAAGCCCGCAGGGCTTGGCGTATAGTAGCATAATGAAGCAATAAAAATGATCATATACATAATAGGGGGCATTCCGTTGATCAAAAAACGCGTCATGATCCGCCGCTTGAGCGTCATTCTCTCGGTGCTCTTCAAATATGGATTCGCGGAGGTCATCCACCGGCTGAAAAGCGGATCGCGGCTGCCCTTCCGCGTCAAGCGCCTGTCCCCGGACAAGGTGCGGGCCCAGCGCGACAAACCGTTCGCGGTGCGGCTGAGGCTGGTCTGTGAGGAACTGGGCGCCACGTTCGTTAAATTGGGGCAGATGCTTTCCATGCGGCCCGACATCCTGCCGCAGAACATCATCCTGGAGCTGGAGAAGCTGCAGGATCAGGTGCCGCCCTTTGGTCCTGAGGCAGTGCGTGTCGCGGTGACCAGCCAGTTGGGGAAGCCGTTGACGGAAGTGTTCGCTTCGTTCTCCGAGACGCCCGAGGCCGCCGCCTCCGTGGCCCAGGTGCACCGGGCCGTGCTTTTATCCGGGGAGGAGGTGGCGGTGAAAATCCAGCGTCCGGGCGTGCGGGAGCAGGTGGCCGTGGACCTGGAGATACTGTCCCACCTGGCCCGTCTGGCCGAACGCCATATGCCGGAGCTGGCGGCTCTCAAGCCCGGGGCCGTGGTCAAGGAGTTCGCCGCCCACCTGCATCACGAACTGGATTTCTTCAAGGAAAGCAGAAACATCGAGAGTTTCCGTAAGAACTTTTCCAATGATCCTTACGTGAAAATTCCGCGGGTGTACTGGGACTATTGCACTGAAAAACTCGTCACCATGGAGTATATCCACGGGATACGCATGCGTGAACTGATCCGCACCCGTCCCGACGGCTATGACTGCCGATTAATCGCCCGGCGCGGCGTGGATCTGCTCTTCCGGCAGGTCTTTGATTTCGGGTTTTTCCATGCCGATCCCCACGCCGGCAATATTCTTATCATGCGGGACAACGTGATCGCGCCTCTGGATTTCGGTCTGGTGGGATTCGTCAATGAGTTTTTACAGGAACGGCTGGGCCGGGCCCTGGCCGCCTTCGTCAACCGGGACGCCCGCGGCCTGATCAAGGTGCTGCACGATCTGGAGCTGGTGGAGGAGAACCAGCTGACCCGGGACCTGCTCTTCGACGTGGAACACCTCATCAACTACTACCACAACATCTCGCTGGCCCAGCTCAACCTAGGGACGGTGATCTTCGAACTGATCGGCCTGGTGCGCAAACACCATATCCGGATCCCGCTCGATCTCATCTTTCTGGGCAAGGCGGTGTCCACCATGGAGGCCCTGGGGCGGGAGTTGGATCCCGACCTCGATATCGGGGAAGCCGCCCGGCCCTACGCCTCCCAGCTGATGCTGGCCGCGGTCAACCCCCTAAAGCGCGCCAAGGACCTCTCCCGTTTCTTGAATGACGCCAATGACATGCTGCGCTCCTTCCCGGAGGAGGTGGACTCCATTCTCAAAAAACTGCGCAGCGACCGGCTGAAAATCCAATTCGAACACAGCGGACTGGATCCCTATATCAAGGACATCGACAAGACGGGCAACCGCCTGGCCGCCAGCGTCATTATCGCCGGGTTCCTCATCGGTTCGTCGCTTATCACCTACGTGGACAAGGGACCCACGGTGTTGGGGATTCCGGTGATCGGGTTTGTGGGGTACACCCTGGCCGGCCTGCTCGGGCTCTGGGTCATCATCGGCATCATCCGGTCGGGCAAGCTGTAAACCGGCGGTGGACTATTCGGTGGGTTCTTTGCCGGGCTCCCGCCGAATGACGATCATCCGCTTCTGGCTGATGCCCGCCATCACCTCGCCGGCGCGGAAGAAGCGGTTGCGGCCGATCATGCTCACGCCGTCGGGGTAGCGGGTGGAATTGTCCTTCCATTCGCCGGGAATGGCGTCGTAGACGATGAAATATTTCCGGTCCAGCGTATATCCTTTAATGAGCAGATAGTGACCCGTGGCGTCCGGATAGTAGCGGTCGAAGAAATCGGTGGTTTCATCCCGGGTGGTGGGCCGGATGCTCCCGCAGTTAAAACTGACCACCACCAGGCCGCCCGAGTCGATGACCCGAAAAATATCCGCCATCCCCCGCAGCGGTTGTTTTTCGGAGCGTGTACGGTGGAGGGCCATATTCTCCATCAGGTTGTCGTAGTCCACGGCGCCGTTGGCGTAGGGCATGCCGATCTCCTCCCGTATTTTCTCCACGGTGAGGTCCGTGCCCGTGGCCCAGCGGATGGCCGAGGCGATGGCGGCCGGTCCGCAGTTGCCGTACATACCGGTGTCGAACTGGGTTTTGTACCAGTCGAATTCCGGTTCCACGGACAGGCGCGCCGGCAGGGGGCTTACGAAGAGGAGGAATTCGAAGACGCCGTCCCCGGCCTCCAGCCGCACTTTGGAGAACCCGCCCCGCCGGGCGATGAGGGTGTTGGGCGAAAAATATGCGGCCAGCGGCGGTTCCTGAATGATCGTCCCGTTTTCATCGAAATCGATCGCCTGACCGGTGGCGTTTTTCAGCCGTCCGGTTACGTTGATCAGGTCGCCGATCCGCTCCACGGTGAGGTACGGCAAGCCCTGGTAGGAGGCCGGCAGGGCGGTTACCGTGATGACCGCGGGCGCCGACAGCACGTAACGCCCGGACGCGTCCACGGTCACCAGGCGCGGGTGGTAGACGCCCGGACGGATGTAGCGGGCTCGGGCCCGCGGGGAAAAAGCGAAACGGTTGTTGCCCAGATCCCAAAAGAAACGGACCGAGGGATCCAGAGACGCGGTGTCCGCGGTCAGGGTGGCGGTGAGCGGGGCCAGGCCCTCCCGGGAGTCCACGGTTATCTCCGGCCGGGGATGGATCTTCTCTGACCCGGATGGTTCTGTAAAAACCGGGACGGCCAACGACAAGCCGGGCATGACGCCGGCCTCTCCGGAAAGCCGGTTCTCCAGGATAAGATCGTAATACGGAATTCCCAACCGGTCGGCCACGTCGAATAATGTTTCCCCTTCCCGGACGGTGCACACGGGGGGCGGATTGGCATTGGTGCGGACCATGTCGCCCGCGGACGGTGCGGCGTCGGGGAAAAGATCGTCATAGGTGGTGAACGCGGCCGCTATGAAGACGATACCGGCGTTGACGAGCGAGAGGACCAAGACGATGACGAAAAGCGTGTGCTTCCGTACGGTGGAGAGCATGGATGATACCCTTCTTCTAAAACCGGGACGGCCTTCGCTAGCTCTACCCGGGGTAATTTATTTTGTGACTTTTTTTTCTCGGCGAGCGGACGCGGGATATGTCTTGAGTCAACGCCCCCGAAGACGGACTGATTGAAAAATACACAAAGTAGCCGGGAAGTGCAAGGGCTCCCCCTGCCCTGTCCTGTGATCTTTCACGGCGGGCCGGGACGCGACGAGAGCAGGCGCTGGGCGTTATCCAGGCACTGCCGGTAGTCGGGGAAGGACAAAAGAGCCCGGGCTTCCTCAAACGGGCACCAACGCCAGTGCCGTCCTTCAGGTGAGCGCTCTTCGTCACCGCCCGTCCGCTCCATCAGGTAGAAAATAATGCTGACCGTACGGCCGTCCTGTTCGTAGGCAAAGCCACCGACTTCATCCCGGATACGCGCCTCCAGGCCGGTTTCCTCCCGCACCTCCCGCACCGCCGTATGTGCGGGCGATTCCCCCGCTTCAATATGCCCCCGCGGCAGCAGCCAATGCTCGGGGTGCCGGCGGCCCGTGATCAGAAAGAATTCGGGTTTTCCCGCCGTAAGGCGGTAGACCACGCCGCCGGCGTGGGTCAGGGCGGCGGCCGGTGAACGGTCAGTCACGCGACCGCTCCTTTTCCGCTTCCGCCGGGGGCCGCCGCGGCGGGCCGGCTAGATGTCGACAAGTTTATCCTCCGACACTTCCTTGACGTAGATCTCGGTGAAGCGTCCGGAATGGTCGTGCAAGGTCTTATCCGGGAAATACGTGGTGGAAAAAAAATACAGTACATCGGTCATGTCCTTGTAGGAATCGCTGGCCGCGTACCGGTAGTAGCAGTCATGTTTGTCCAGGATCCGGCGCCGTTTCTCATTGTCCTCCAATTCCGGGTCGGTGCGTTTGCGCAGTTCGTTCATGAGGCCGCCGTAGAAGGCCTTGGCCACGTACAGGAGGTTCAGTTTCTTCCGGTCGTCCTCGTAGTAGAGCTCAAAGAGCCCGGAAACCGAGGGCACCTTCTGGATGATGTCGTATTTCTCCGCCTTGCGCAGGCGGGACCAGTAGACGGTAAAGTAGGCGATGGCGCCGTCGACTTCTTTGGTGATGCGTGGCTCGATCAAGGGCGGCTCCGCGGGTGGTTATTGGGGCTGGATCGGCCGGCCGTTCGCGTCCACGGCCGTAACCGTAACGGGAGTGGCGCCGCCCGGGTAGGCCACGGTGTAGACCGCGGAGAGGCGGTTGTCCTTGCCGTAGGCATTGATGCGCACCACCCTGCCCCGCGCGTCCTCATGATAGGTGGCGAATCCGGCGTTTTTGGTGGTCTTGTTCTGATCGACTTCGAAAAGGTACTTGCACAAAACCCGTTCCTCCCCCGGCTTGAGCGCGCTGCCCGCCGCGGGCTGTGTGTCCTTGATGCGTTCAAAGGGAAACGAATCGAGTTTGTCCACCACCAGCCAGGCGTAGGAGGACGACACCGAGCGTTTCTCCGCCGCCAGCCCGGCCAGCTTTTCCACTGTTTTCAACAGGTGCGGAGGGGACTGCGGGGAGGGAGACGGTGAGGGCGCTGGGGACGGTGGGGGGGTGGGTTTTATTTCCGCGTCCGTTTCCGAGGAATGCAGCAGCACGATGGTGGTTTCGGCCCGCGGTTCCTCCACTTTTTCCACCGGAAATGATCGGGGCGTCAGGGTGATCCACTGGTCCTTGAAGCTGCCCCGGTAATCGCCGTATTGGCGCGCGAATTTGCGCAGGTTGATCCGCACGCCCGCGTCGATTTTCATTCGTCCGTTGCGGGCCCAGCTGTAACCGAAAACCACCTCATTGGTGATGAAAAAATGATAGAACTCGCCGTACGTCTGGACTTTCTGGGGCGTGGAGTCGATCAGGTAGCAGGTGGCGTCCCGGGTGGTGATGGTCCGTCCGTCCAAAAGCCTTTTTTCCCGGGCATTGGCGGGGTTCTGAACGGTCGAACGCAAACTGTAGGCGGTGATCCGGTAGGTGGGATCCCGTTGCGATTCGGTAAGAATGATGGACTTAATTCCGGAAAGCTTTTTAATATACAGGTCCCATCCCCCTTGCGCCCGGATGAAGTAGATGGCCTGGGGAGGTATGTCCGGAATCTGCGCCTGGCTCTGAAAGGCGGCGCAGCAGAAAATAATGCAGCAGATGGCTTTTTTCATGATGGTCCCTCCGCGGTCGCCTCTCGTCTGGGCGGGTCCGCCGGACAAGCCGGCAGCGGCCTGCTTTCACTATACCAGATAGGCTTTTTTTTTCAAGAGCCGCCCCGATCAACGCAATCGTCTACCTGGGGGGAGTGTGATTATTCATGAGGGCTGTGGGCCCTCTTCAATCACGCCCGGACGCACGGTGAGGGCGTCGCGGACCGCACAGCGCACACCGGCCTTAACGGACTCCTCCAGGTTCCGGGAGAGGAGGAAGGCCCGCGTCAACCCGGCGGTGAAGGCGTCGCCGCACCCGGTGGTGTTCACCGGATGAAGATGCGGCGGTTCAATCCGGCGCAATTGAGTCTGATCGCAGAACAACACCGGTCCGCCGCCGTCGGTGAGCACGCACCTGACGCGGTGTTCGTGCCAGAGTTGGCGTGTTTTTTCCTCCACCATGGCCAGGATCGCGTGATCGCGGGCCCGGCGGTCGCAGGCGGGGAAGAAGGTTTCGATGAATTCGGTGAGGTTAGGCTTGATGATGTCGGGACCGTGCTGGAGAGACGCCAGAAGATCGCCGCCCCGGTAGTCGCACACCACCGGCTTGCCCGCCTCCCGGGCCCGGTGCACGGTATCCGGAAAGAGCGTGTCGGAATACCCCGCGGCTTTGGATCCGGAGAGAATGACCACCCGGCAGCGGGGGATGAGCGCGTTAAGGATTTTCCGGATCTTCCGTTCGGTGGCGGCGTCCACGGCCGGACCGTCTTCCACGATTTCCGTGGTAGTGCCGCCCTGCTTTTGCAGGAGCGTGACGCAGATCCGCATGGGCGTGTGGGTGGCAACCGTTTTCAGCGCCAGCCCCTCCCGCCGGGCCTGTTTCAGAAAAAAAGGCGCGAGCGCGCCGCCTGAGTGAGTGACATGGATAACCGGTTCTCTCAACTGGACAAGCACGCGGGTGACATTGATTCCCTTGCCCGAAATGTCCAGGTAGTGCTCGGACGACCGGTTGACATCGGCAATCCGCAGCGTATCGAGCACAATGGTTTTCTGGATGGTGGGATTGAGACAAACAGTGAGAAACAAAGGGCGCGATCCCGATTACGCGGTGGTGTCGATGGTGTTTCCGGTCGATTCTTCCGAGATCACCTCAGGTTCGGGTTCGCTCTCCGGAGGCGGTGTTGCTTCCGGTGGAGGCGGGGCCACGGGCTGGGTGGTGGAGTAAGGATCAATTCCTTCAATCGGCATAATGCCCTCCTCAGACTTATTATACTTAAATTAT
>CAYQRT010000077.1:0-11253 GCA_964419695.1 uncultured Spirochaetaceae bacterium
AGAATAATCGGGTTCGTCCGGATTCTCCACCCGGTGCTTGAAATACTGACGGTATTGCAGAAAACAGCGCGAAAGAAAATCGTCGATCTTCCGATCCATCCGTACCAGGTCATTTTCCGTGGCGCGCGCGTCAGGATAGATCCTGAAGATTTTTTCCACCGAGATGGCCGCCAGCACCGCCTCTTCCGTGGTGCCCTGGCAGGCGGAAAAATCGAAGGTCAATTCCTCATCCGCGATCGGATTGTGGAATTTTTCCAGCCGGTAGCTGCCGCGGCTGAACAAGGCCCCGCTGATGTCCCTGAAGCGCTGCAGGCCCAATTCCTCGCTGCCCATGCCCCGGTTGTGCGTGCCCCCGTGGCTGTCACCCTCCTTCAACCCCGGTTCGGCGCAGATGATGGGCCGGTATTCCCCGTCGCGCAAGGTGCGTTTGGCTTCCTCAATCCCGTCAGTGAAAAGGAAAAGCGTGTCGCCTTTTTCCAGCTTCACTGCCTCCTGCGTGAAACCGGACTGGGTCATGACCAGGTCCGAGGGGAAGACACCGGCCGCCGGAGAGGAAGGCAGGGTCAGTGTCTCCATCTGCGTGCGGCCGCTGCGGTACACATAGAGCTGGTTGTCTCCCGCATTGCAGAACGTGCCCACGCCGGTCCGGGCGTTGAAGAGACAGAGGTTCAAGGCGGCGAAACGCCCCTTGAAACCCCGTTCCTCGATCATATCGTTGATCCGGTACACCAGTTTGTCGATTTTCAGGCCGTCACGCTTGTAGCTCCAGTCCCGGAAGTAGTTGAGAAAGATGGTAGCCACCTCCACCATGATGAGCGAGGCCGACACCCCTTTACCGGCCACGTCGCACTTGATGATGGCGATATGCCTGTCGTCCAGCTGCTTGAAATCGAAGTAATCGCCTGAGACGCCCTTGGCGCCCTCATAATAGCCGAAGATATCCACCTGGTCGTTTACCAGCGCGCCGGTGGAGCGCTTCTTCCCCTCAGCGTCCGTTTCCAGGGGGATGAACATTTTCTGCACCTCTTTGCCGATCACCAGTTCCTTGTTGGCCATCGCGGCTTTAACGAGCCCCTGCGTCATCTGGTTGACCGTATCGGCCAACTCCCCGATCTCATCGTGCGTCTTGACTGAGATCCGGTGGTCCTTGAGCTGGGTCTTATCCTGGGTGTCGCGGATGACCGCCACCCCTTGGCTCAACCTGCGTAACGGGGTAATGATGATGGAGGCCAGGATGAAAGCGCTGGTCACGCCCAGCGCCAGCACGATCAGGGCGATGATCGACGTCTGGATGACCAGTTCGTCGCGCGACCGGGTGATCAACCGGTTGATGTTGTCCATGGACACGCTCAACCGTCCCAGGCCCCAGAAATAGTTGTCGTATCCGGAAAGGCGCGCCACGATCGGCTTGTAGAAGACGTAGGTGCGCACAGACAGGTCGAGTTTTTCGGGATTGAAGGCGGGAACGCTTTGCGGCATGCTGGAAATTTTATCCAGCTCGGCGTCGAGCTGTGTCTGTAGATCCTCGATGCGCGCGCCGATCCGGTCGCGCCTGGCGCTCCCTTCCGCATCCGTGCGCAGCTGGTAGCGTTCGTACTCGGTCTGGGCGCGGTCGAGTTCCGCTCCGATGTCACTGGCCCTTTTGCGAGCCAGCTCATTGACGCTTTTTGCCAAGTCCCCTATGTGCGCTGAAACGTCGTCCGAAAAAAGGGTGCCCAAAATGGTTCCCGGATCTCCCTTGATGTAGGTATTGATGTCCCCGCCGACCGCGGCCCAGACGTACTCCAGATTATTCAATGCCGGGGCCCCCGATTCCGTCAGGTCCAGCCGGCCCGACCGCGGGTTGATGAAGCGGGGACCGGTGACGGCCGCGTACCGGGCTTCATCGGGCAAAAGCGAATACTGCTTTTCCAGATTGTCACGCACGCGGAAGCGGCTTTTATCCAGGAGCATGGTGTCGCGCGATCCGCGGACAATGCCGCTCAGCACGATGTTGACTTCCTTGTAGAGGTTGCCGGCCAGGGTGGATTGCTGGGTGCGGATCATGTAGATGGAGATGGTGACGGCCACGATCACGACGATCAACAGGGCGAGCAGCGAGATAAGCAGGGTGAATTTGACACGCAGGCCCAAACCCTTTTTACTCAGCACGGATATCTTCTTCCTGGTTTCAGGCATGGTTAATTCGCCTCCTGCGATGAGCGCCCCGACGTCGGAGCGCAGATGCACGGCCTCACGGGCCAGCATCGCCACTTTTCTCGAACTGAAAACAAATGCGGCGATAAGGGTCGCCACCAACAGCCACAGCATGATGTCGGTGAAGGAAAGTGATACAAGATACCGGGTCATGCCGCCCGGCTGGCCGCCGGCGGCGGCGGCGCCGAAAGCGCCGTATTTGACCACCCCGGAAGAGTCGATCCGCACCGTCTCGATTCCGGAGAAGCGGTAGCCCCGCACCGGATGCCTGACGCCCACCTGGTAGACGCCCTCGTCCACGTCCTTGAGCGACAAGCCGGCAATGACGCGGTCGCTTTCCACGGTAAAGGCCTTGTCGGCCGCCTTGAATTCATAGTCGTAGGGTCGTACGCCGTCGCGGTCGATGATCACGGTGTCGACCCGGCCGTCCTCGGCGAACCCTCCCCCCAG
The DNA here is from genome assembly GCA_964419695.1 of uncultured Spirochaetaceae bacterium. Classification (GTDB taxonomy): domain Bacteria; phylum Spirochaetota; class Spirochaetia; order SZUA-6; family RPPD01; genus JAFGSW01. The sequence goes on from CAYQRT010000077.1 coordinate 2,647, forward strand.
AATTTTAAGCGTCATCACACCCATGGCGTCCGTCTTGCCGATCACGGTGCTGATGTAGGTTTCCGCCTTCCAGTGCCGCAAACGGAAGACGATGGTCTCCGCCGGCCCCTGGTTGCCCGCCTTGTCGAAGGCGCTCACCGAAAAGGCATACACCCCATTGCGCAGGTTGGTGAAGGCGCTGGCCGGAGCGGTCTGGGTGGGCGTAATCCCGGGCAGCGGATAATCGTTGTAAGAAACGCCGAGCGTGTGCGCGTCGGCGCTTATCTGCCTTAAGGCGGTGGCGTAACCGCCGACAACGTCGCCGGCGGGCGGTTCCCAGGTAACGGTGAACGTATTGGCATCGAGAAAGCCTCCCTCGTCCCGGGCCGGCCCGGTAAAGCGCACGGGACCGGGCGGCGTGGTATCACGGGTATAGGCCAGCCGGGCGGGAGCAGAAGTGTTGCCCGCCAGGTCCACGGCAAAGACCAGTATGTACCAGGTGCCTTCCCCCGGCACGGGAAAGCTTTCCTGGTAATAGCGTTTGCCCGGAACAACCTCTATGACGCGGGCGCCGGCCGGGTCGGCGGTGGGCCGGCTGCTCAGGAGATATCTCATCTCCCGGATACCGGAAGAATCCTCGGGCTGTTCCCATTGGGCGCTCAGGCGGGACAAGCGGCCGTAGCCGTCGGGCACGAAATCAAGGGCGGTCAGTACGGGCGGCTTGACGAAGCGGTCCGGACCCAGGTAATAAAGCCGGCTCGCGCCCGCGGTTTGCGTCTGCCAGAAAAGACTCACGAATCCCTTCAGTACGACCGCCTGCGGATAGAGCGATCCGCCCGGTACCGCGCGGCTTACATCCCTGATGATCCGCGAGGCCCCGGATTTCTCCCAGGCGGTGAACATGACGTGATCCAGACCGGACGACACGTTCTCAAACCACACCAGATACAACCGGCGCCGGTACTCGAACAACTGAGGATTGGCGCAGGTGGTGGTCGCCCCCGCCGAGACGCGCTCCTCGGCCCCGGCGCGCCTGATACCACCCGAGTCGTTCAGCTGGGTCACGAAAATCTGCGGAAAACGGCCGATCGGGTTCCGCTCCCAGGCCAGATAGAGTTCATTATTATTCGATGTGAGAAACGGCCGCTGGTTGGATACGGTGAGCGGCTGGACACTCGCTTCGTCCAGGGTATCCATCTTGTCCGTGATGGGTATGGCGGAGGACCACGCGGACCCGCCATTGGAGCTGGTCTTGCAAAAAAGCTGGAATTCGGTGGGACGCGATTCCCGCGCCTGGAAGACCACGTAATCACGCCCTTTGGCGGCCAGGTGGTACGGCAGGGACGGCTGGATGAGTCCCTCACTCGCTTCGACAAACGGACTGAAGGACGTCCACTCCCGGCCGTCTCCGGACCGGGTAAAATAAATCCCCTGCTCGTTTTCCAGAAGATAGCTTACGAACAATGCCAGCCCCCGGCGGGCATCGATCGAAATCTCAGGGACCACCACGGTATGGTCGGCGGTCAGGGTGGCATATTCGTTGAAACTCCCGCCCCGGTCGGTGGAGGCGAAAACCGTCACCGTTCGTTCCCCCGTGGCCGCGGCCACGAATACACGGCTCTCTGAATCCACGGCTACCGAATAGCTGCGGTAATGCTTTCCCTTGTACGGGTAGGGTCCGATGCAGCGGGGCACGTTCTCCCAGGAAAGCCCGTCGCTCGAACGGCGCAGGGACAAGAAAACCCGGCCGGCATCGGGTCCCACGGCCTCAAATTCCTGCCACAAGACCACGGCCAGCTCATCCGAATACGCCGACTGATTGAATTGGGCGGCCGGCACCACGGGGCGGGGGTCACTCCAGTAAATGGTCTGTGCGTAGCCGGCGAATGATTGAATGAGCAGGAAGATTGGCAGTAGTCGTTTTCCCGGCATGCTATTTCTTTTGGCTGTATTCACGTTGTATTTCAAGCAGGATGGTACCGGCCTCTTGATTGTATTTATCAAGCCGAATGGCGTCAATGATGAATTTCCTGGCGGTTTCCAGATTGAGCCGCGTGGGATTGAGCAGGTACCGGCGGGCCTGTGCGACGGCCTCCTGCGATTTCCTGCGGCTGGCCTCATCGACTTCCGGCGGGCTGAACAGCTTTTTCCTGATACCGGCGATCAACCGCCGCAGTCCCGGGTAGTTCGGGTCCAGGGAGGCGAGATCTTCCAATTCAGCCAGGGAGCGGCGCAAATCCGTGTTGCGGACAGCGTCGTCGATCCGCCGCTGGAGTTCCTTCCTGTAGAGGTTCTCGTTCTCGGCCTTGAGAATACGCAAGGACAACTCGCCGCTTTCTTTCAGGTACGGGTATTGTTCGTTGATCTGCGTCAACAGGGCCCTGGCTTTCTGGAAATGCTCCCCGGCTTCGGCTGTCTTGTTCCGCCGTTGGGCCGCCAGGGCCGCCTTGTATTCCTCCGCCGCGTTATTAAGCTGTTTACGAGTCACCTCGTAGTTGGGCTCCTTGCCGGTCAGATCCCGCTTGGGTTGGATGGTGAGGGCCTTCTTGATCACCTCGATCCAGGCGTTCATGTTTTCAATGGCGTCCGCGACATCGGCCTCCCGGGGCAACTCCTGCAGCGTTTTCTTGGCGTTCTCCATGGTCCGCAGCGATTCATTGAAGTTTTGCGTGTTATAGAGACTGATGGCGGTGGTCCGGTCATTGATGGCGTCATCAAAGCGTTTTCCCTGGCTGGCGTTGTTGGTGTCGCGTTCCAGCCGGGCGATGTCGTTTTCCAGGAAACGCCTGACGTTGGGGTCCTCTTCATTGGCCAGCGAATTGTTCGCCTTGCCCCGGGAGCGTTCCAGGTAGGTCAGGGTCTCCTGGAACTGCTTCTGCTTGAAGGCATTGGCGGCGGCGGCGTAGTCGTTCCGCGCCTCCCGGTAGAGGGCCTCGGCCAGACTTTTCTGCCGGGTGGCCGCTTCAATCTCTTCCAGAATTGAGCCGCGCAGCTGTTTCATCTGTTCTTCCGCATCCTTGACCGCGGTCACGTACTCCCTGATCTTTTCGTTTTTCTGAAGATACTCCCGGTTGACCGACCATTGCGCCAGGAAGTCGGCGATGTGATTTTCGACCACCCGCAGTTCCTGTTGCAGCGCCTTGTATTCAGTAACGGCCCGGGTGGGGTGTTTCCCTTTGGGCTCCGCCGGTTTGTCGGTCAGGGTACCGGTGCGCAGCCCTTTGGCATGCTCGAACTTTTTCCTCTTGTCGGCCAGCTCATCGCGGAGGGGGATGTAGTCACGCTCGACAAATTTAACTGTAAAGCCGGTATCAAGCGACTGGTAGGCGGTGAGCAGGGCGGACAACCGGTCCAACAGATCCTCCAGGGTAGCGGACGCCGGTGCGACGTCCACGCCGTGTGCGCCGAGTTCGGTAAAGAGCCGCCGCCGTCCCTCCAAAAGCGAGATATTTCCCTGCAGGGACCCGATGATGCCACGCACTTCTTCCTGGGTCTTCCGGAGCGCGACCTCATTCCCCAGAGGCCGTTGGGTGACGGTCTCATAGAGTTTCCTGCCGCTTACCAGATTCACGGAAAGCCTGGCTTCCAACCGCCGTTCGGCCAGAAAATAATACAGGGGGAGATGCTCCTTGAGGTGCTCGCGGTCTTCCTGGTCCAGGCGGAATGAAGTGCCGGAGGCCTTGAGCTTAACGTATTGCCCGAGAAAAGAGACGCCCCACCCGGCGAACCGTCCCGCGATTTCGTACGCGCTCACGGCCGCGTCCGCGTTCCCGCCGGTCTCTTGCTGCCGGGCCCGGGAGAAATAAAGCTCGCTTTGTTCGCGCACCGTTTTCAAGAGTTTCCCCATCAACGTGTCCCAATGCCGCTCCACCACATAGGCGAACCCCTCCCGCTCCGGCCGCTCCGGCCGGCCCAGTACTGCCTGGCCGGCGAAAATCAGAAAATAATGTCCAAACCCGTTATGAAGCGTCTTCTCCAAAGCCGCGTTCTGGGCGCGCAGCCGGGTGCCCACGGTAAGCATGCGCTGCCGTACCGCGAGCAGGGCCAACAGGTCCTTGTTCAGCGCGGGGGCCGCGTCGAGACGCTCGGTGACGCGGCCCCCGGCAATGCCGCTTAAAAAATCGCGTGCGCCTTTTTCGGCCGTATCCGCCCGGGAGAAATACTGCACCAGCAGCGTGTCCAATTCAATAAGCAGGGCCTGTACGTTGCCGGGGACAATGTTGCCGAGATCCTTGTTCTCAAAGAAAGCGGCGCGGTACACGCCCGCCGCCTTCTTGTACGCGTCGATCGCCTCCCGCCACCGGGACGCCTGGACCTGGGCGTACGCCTGGTCCATATACTCGTAGAACTCATTCCGGTTCTTGACATACAAGCGCCGCTGATAGCTGATTTTAAAGAAAATATCAAACTCGCCCTTGTCCAGGGTTTTCAGTTTTTCCATGAACGACAGCGTTTTTTCCTCATCGAACGCATCGATGGCCGCCAGGATATCCTTTTCCAGTTTCGTGACCTGTTCCACGTGGAAGAAACACTCGTCAAAAAACGACTGGGTCAATTCCCGGAGATCGGGATTTTTTTCGCGAATTTTGATCAGCACCTTGAGGGCGCCCTTGTAATTCTGCTCCGCCATCATGGTCCGGGCCTGATCGATCTGATCCTGTTCGCTCTGTCCCCCGGCCATGAGAGCCGTGGCGGGCAGACATAATAATATGAGTAGGCAGAGCATTGTTCGAGGAATCAACGATTGTCGCATGAATGTCGGGTACCCCGCCGCGGTCTCTCCTCTCGGTCCGCTCAACCGGACTTGCTCCATTATCAATATACAGTTTTTATAGTATATTTTCGACAAAAGCGTGTGTTTTTACGATGATATTATGCAGCCAAGAATGAAAATTCCCTCCCCGCTCGATTATACCAGCTAGTCGAAGCGAAGAAAAGCCGTCCGCCGCTCCGGCTTCACCTTTTTGCCCAAAAAAGCTATACTCATGCCCTGTATTCACCATATTTCACGTCGATAAAAAAGGGAGGAAACGCATGCGTGTCAGGATCGACTCCATCGTCATCAAAAAGCGGGTGCGCAGGAACCTCCGGGATCTGGAATCGTTGATGGAAAGCATGCGCAGGTTCGGGCAGCTTTCGCCCATCATCATCAACCGCACCAATGAACTCCTGGCCGGTGAACGGAGGCTGACCGCGGCCGGCAAGCTGGGCTGGACGGTCATTGACGCGGTGGTGATAGACCGGGAGGAAGACATCGACATGCTGGAAATCGAGCTGGAGGAAAACATATCCCGCAACGACCTGACCAGCGAAGAGATCGCGGACGGATACGACCGCCTCGAAAAGCTGCGTCATCCCAGCCTCTGGCGCAGGATCATCAACTTTTTCAAGCGTCTCTGGAAACGGCTGTTCGGTCGGAAAAACCGTCGGTGAGCCGACGCAGGGATGCCGGAGGAGCGCCCGTGACCAAAAACGTCTGTATCCTCTTCGGAGGCAAATCACAGGAGCACGAGGTGTCCCGTCAATCGGCCGCCTCCGTCTTTGAGGCGATTGATCGTACCGCCTACCGCGTCTTCTGCGTGGGTATTGAGCGTGACGGGGCCTGGCATCTGCAGGATCCTCCGGAAATCGTCAGTGAAGAGGTGCGCGGCCGCATGCTGCTCATCCGCCGCGGGGAACGGCCCCTCTCCCTGGTTCCCGGCCGGGGCGTGATGCATAACGACGCCCTGTTGCCGATCGACGTGGTCCTGCCCGTGCTCCACGGCCCCTACGGCGAAGACGGCACCCTGCAGGGACTCCTGGAGATGCTGGACCTCCCCTACACCGGAGCCGCCGTTTTGGGCAGCGCCCTGGCCATGGACAAGGAAATTGTAAAAATCGTCTGGAAGGCGCAGGGGATCCCTGTGGTCGATTTCCTCACCGTTCACCAGGACGAGAGCGCATCCGAAGAGGCCCGCCGCTCCCTGGCGGAAAAAGTAGAGCAACGGTTCGGCTGGCCCGTTTTCGTAAAACCCGCCCGCGCCGGTTCCTCGGTCGGGGTGGGTAAGGCCGCGGACGCCTCCGGGTTCAGCCTCGCCCTGGATCATGCTCTGGCGGTGGATACCAAAGTGATCGTGGAACGCGCGGTGGACGCGCGCGAAATCGAATGCGCCGTGATCGGCAATGGCCCGGTCCAGTCGTTCCCCCCCGGTGAAATCGTTTCCTCCCACGATTTCTACAGCTACGAAGCCAAATACCTGGACCCGTCGGGGGCCCGTCCCGAGATCCCGGCCGCCCTTTCTCCCGTTTTGGCCCGGCGGGCCCGCGAACTGGCGGAAAGGGCGTTCCTGGCCGCCGACGTCCAGGGGTACGCCCGGGTCGACCTTTTTCTGGAACGCGGTACGGACAACCTCTATCTCAATGAGATCAACACCCTGCCCGGGTGCACCAACATCAGCATGTTTCCGCGGCTCTGCGAGTCGGGCGGCCTGCCCTTCACCCGGCTGATCGACCGGCTGATCACCCTGGGCATCGAGCGGCACGCCTCCCGGTCGCGGATCGATTACGGTTTCCGACGCGACTGACGGACCTCCCGCCGGGAGCGCCGTACAAGCGGATCGACCGGCGCGTACCCCGCGTCTTCCGAAACCAGGAGGATACTCTTTTAAAAACCGAGTTTGAGGGTGATAATGGTAAGATCCGAATTGCGCAGCTGGTTGACGATGGAATCGAACCGGACGTCCACCTTGTTGCAGGCCTCGCTTAAGTATGACAGGTAGTACAGACCCAATTCGGTATTGACCTCGGCCTCGGGGATGCCCCGGTAGAAATCGGTCAGGCTCTTTTCCTTCAGGTCAAGCACTTTCTTGTTTTCCACACTTTGTTTAAGTTCGCGGTACTCGGATTCGCGGTTGTAGATGGTGATCTGGAGGCGGTTCATCATACCGATGGAACCGCTCTTGCTGCCGCCCACCTGCCAGGCCAGGTAGATGCATTCGTTCAGCTGCTCGATCTCCTTCAGAATCCGGTTCCGGAGGTTCATGTTCACCAGCACTTCATTGGGTTCGATCGTCCCCTTGTAGGTGCGCCTGATGTACCCCTGGAGGTTGGCGTTCTCGGCATTGATGGCCAATTCCATGATCATGAGTGAAAGGTATTCGGCGATTTTCGCCTTCTCCAGGTACTCCTTGAGAAGCTCGCGGATCTGGGAGACGAGCATGTAATATTCCTGCGATCCCTTGAATTTCGTCAGGATGAACCAGGTGAAGGGCCGCAGGTTGTTCATGTACTTTTCCAGCGTATAGAGCTTGATGGCTTTCTCGTCCGCCTCCAGATTGTTGTCCATCTTGATCTGTTCGAAAAGCGTGCCCAGGATTTCCTTCTTGACGCTCTGGATGATCCCCGGGTCCTTGGTGATAATCCCCTCCAAATAGGTCTCGTTGATCTTGGTCTTCTCGTCAATGATGAAATTGGGTTTGACCCGGTTCCACTTCTTGATGAGATCCGAACTGATCACTTTTTTAAACACGGCGTCGTCCAGCTGTTTGTAGAGAATGCCGTAGACGATCAGTTTGGAACAGTCCATGATCTCATGCCGCTTGGAGACGAACTCGGCGCGCGACAATTCCAGTTTGGAGATGTAGTTGACCAGGATCATCCGCTGGATGGATTGCGGGGAGAAATTGTCGAGCGAGATGCCGTATTCCTCTATGTTGTCCGCCATTTTGAAGCGCTGGAGTTTCTTATTGTGTTTTATGAAGAAATTGATCCCGTCGCTCGTCAAGACGATTTTAAGCGGGAGGGCGATAAACGGTTTTTTTTCCTGCAACGGCATTCTTCCTCTTCCGGGCGACGCGGCACTCGGGGCGACGGCCGCGACTTACGCGTCCCGTCTCTCCGGCCTTTCTCCGTACGCCTTTCTTTCACGCATCGGTTTCCCGATCGCAGTAAACGGCATCACGCCGTCTTAAGCCCCTCATGATAAAGCCGGCTGCCTCCAGCCGCGACGAACACGTAAAAAGCACGGCTGACATCGTGTCCCACCGGTCACCCGCTCACCAGTGGTCGTAGGACACGCAGCGCTTGAACGGTTTGCGGCCGGCGGGTTCCGTTTTGCCCGCCGGGTGGCCGACCAACAGCAGCATAACCACCCGCATGGAGAAGGGAATCGTCAGGATCTCCTTGGCCTCCTGCTCGTCAAAGGTCGACACGCAGCAGGTGCCCAGACCCTCGTGCACGGCCTGCAGCATCATGAACGAGAGGGCGAACGTGATGTCCAGTGGATACGACAACTGCCCGTTCGGCATGCGGTAATCGATATTGGTGGTACAGGCTGCGATAACGGCCGCAGCCTGTCCCACATGTTCCTGGCCGAATGCCGCTTCCTGCAATCTCCGGCGCACGTCTTCCTTCACGACCGCGATAAACCGCCATTCCTGCCTGTTCTTGGCCGAAGGGGCCCGGATACCGGCATCCAGGATCCTGCGGAGCGTTTCTTTCCCCACCGCTTTGGCGCTGAAATGCCGGACGCTCTTTCTGTTCAGAATCTCAGGTAAAATATCCATGATCACCCCATGCCTGGTTGTTCGCCGATTTCAATGATCCTTGACGCGCTTCGTTTCTTCCCCTATCCTCTTTATCGATGAAAAT
>CAYQRT010000078.1:0-1472 GCA_964419695.1 uncultured Spirochaetaceae bacterium
CCACATTCCACGGGGCACAGCCAGGAGGAGCTCCTGTCACAACTCATCCTGGACTAGCCCCCCATAAAAAATGCCCGCTCGCCATGAGGAAAGCGGACCTTACATGTCACTCCACTAACGTTCTGATTACTTCTTCCACGCCATATCCTGGCTGATATCGTTCCGGGCGAGACGGTATTCGATCCGGCAATAGCGCTCGGGATCGTACCTCACTTCCAGGCTGACATCGACCTTGTCCAGGGACTGTTTGTCCTTCATGGTTTTCCCGGCGGGGCAGACGAGCGTCACGGGCTTGGTTTTTCGGTCCAGGGTGAGTTCGCCCTGGTAGATCGCCTTGTCTTTGGCGTAGGACAGCGTGAGTTTGAGCGTGCCTGTATGCTTCCGGCCGTCGCGATCCACGAACGAAAACGGAATTTGATCGGCGTACGGCGCGAATTCCTTCACGTCAAAACGCTTATTGCCGTTCGCGAGCTGCTGCAAGTTGTACAGCTGATAGGTGAAAAGGGTGATGGAAGCGCGCAACACCTGTTTCTGGCCCGGCTTGATGTCCACGGTCTCCTGCCAGTCGGAAAAGGTGATCTTCGGGGTTTTAACCACGCCAAAACCGCTCAGATGGATGCGGACCGTGTGCAGGCCGGGTTTGATGTCGGGCAGTTCCAAAGGGGTGGTCGATTTCCCGATGGTGTAACTGACGAATTTGTCATCAATGAAGATTTCGGCGTCGATCAGGTTGCAGTACAGGATGATGGTGCCGGGCTTTTCGTCCTTGAGCGAGATGATGGACCGCTCGTGATCCTCGGAACGCAGGGTTACTGTTTTGCCGGTCAGCCGCCGGATGATCTGTTCCACCACGCCGTGTACCATGTTTTCCGTGGACCCCCGTTCGGTGAAGGCCATGGTCTTGGCCGTCTCCACGTCGATCAACGACACCGTCAACATCACCTCATCACCCAAAAACACGTATTGCCCCTTGAGCAGATAGTCCGCGCCCAGAATCTTGCCCACGCGCACCGCCTGGCTGGCATTGGACAGATCGCTCAAGGCCAGTTCCTGCTCCCGGAGGATGGAGTCCAGCGACGACCGGTCCACGATCAGGATGCCGGGATCATTGGCCAGATCGAAGAGAAGCGTACCCGAAAGGATACCCTCCAGGTAATCATAGCGCGGATCAGTGCTCCGGTTTTCCACTTTAACAAACGCGATTTTCACCTGCTTCTCGGCAAACACTCCGATCGTCAACACCAACGAAAAAACAGCCAGAAACGCAAGTCCAATGATCCTTTTATACACGGAACGGTCCTTTCACGGTCGAGGGGGATCGGACCGCGGGCGAAACGCGTTCAACCGAATCCATTCCGGTTTCAGCGCCGGCCGCCGCGGTGACCTCTACTAGTATATAACATTTTCTTGGTTCTGACAAAGAATCTCCGCATCGGCGTCACTCGCCGTTCATGTGGCGCAGGTCCTCGCCG
>CAYQRT010000078.1:1572-11228 GCA_964419695.1 uncultured Spirochaetaceae bacterium
CCTCGCCGCGACCGGCCCACAAAAGCCACACCGCGTCCCTGCGGCTGCCAGGCGATATTGCCGTTGGCCGTGATCTCCATGCTCGCCGTGTCGCCCGTGGTCACGCGCATCAGGAGACCGGCGCTCGTCAATAAAAAGACCTCGGGTTGACCGTTCCAGCGGGCCATGAAGGCCGCCAGGGTTCCGTCGGGGGACGATCGGTAGATTGAGCCGTAGCTGACCGGCCCTCTCGTCTCCGTGGCCAGACCGGCCACGCGTTTTCCATGAAGGGAGACGTCCTCCTCGTTGCCATGGAGAGAGGGGCGCTCCACCAGGGCCTGGAATTCCTTAAACCAAGCCGTGGACCGGACCGGGTCAAGATCGGTGTCCGCGGCCAGTTTCCGGCGGGCGGCAGCCGGATCAAGCAGGAAAGCATACTGGATATGGTAAACGATCTCCTGCGGGTCCACAGTCCGGCCCTGCCCCGCGAGCAGGGTCAGCACGCAGGCCAGGTTCCCATGCGGGAAAGAGGAGGAGGCGTCCGCCCGCACGGCCAGGCGAAAGAGGTCGGCCGCGGCGGCGAATGATTTTCTTTCATACAACCGGTACCCGGCCGTGTTGAGTCGCTGCGCCGAGACCGCATCCCCGGAGGTTAATCCGTGGGCACGCAGAATGTCGCGCCGTTCCGCCTCGTGAAAATCATACTGATAATCCCCCGCCATATTGTACACCGGACTGGAACCGTGGAAGAGATCCCAATCCTCCGCAGACACGGCGAACGCGCCTAAAAACACGGTCGCCAGGAGTACCCAGCGTTTCATGCTTTCTCTTCTTTCTTTTTTCCTTTCCGCCGGGTCTTTTTCCTTTTTTCCGGTTCGCCGTTCAAGCGGCGGAAGAGGCTCTTGATGGTGTCCTCGGCATCGAGGCCGAGCCGTTTTTCCCAGAGCTCAAGGAGACTTTTCAGGGGCGTTTCCATCATAAAGCCCAGCATATCCATGCCGTGCGCGCCGCCTTTGTTCTCCTCCCGGCCCATGAGTTCTTCCTTGATCCGTTCCAGAAGCGGCAGCACGAGCGCATGGGCGTGCGGATCGTCGTGCCACAGCCGCGTTGACGATTCCGGAGTAAGCAGGCTGGGCAGGCGCAAACGGGAACGCAGACGGACGGTGCCGCGCAGGCGGATGTCGGCGGACGACGCGCCCACCAGAATCTCGAACTCGCCGTCCTCGGTGATCCAGCGCCGGTAGACGGGATGATAGAAGGCGAAGGAACGGAAGTCGAGCGCCACGGAGACGCGTTTCCGCTCGCCCGGCTCAAGCGCCGTCTTGCAGAAACCCTTCAGTTCCTTGACCGGGCGGACCAGGGTGGAGACGCAGTCGCGCACATAGACCTGCGCGGTTTCCCGTCCGGCCCGCGGCCCGGTGTTGACCAGGTCGAAGGTAATGATAAGGCCGTCGGCGTCGACGAATTCATCGCTGGAGAACCCCAGATTTTCATAGGCAAAGGTCGTATACGACAACCCGTGGCCGAAGGGAAAGGCGACCGCCTGTTCCCGCCGTTCATAAAAGCGGTAGCCGATGAAAAGCCCCTCGCCGTAGCGGACCGCGCCGTTTTCTCCGGGGAAATTGTTGAAGGCGGGTGTATCGGAAAGTTTGAGCGGTATGGTCTCCGCCAGTTTTCCGGAGGGGTTGACGTCCCCCCACAGCACGTCCGCCAGGGCCCCGCCCCCGGCCTGGCCGGTCATCCAGGCCTCCAGCACGGCCGCGGGCGCGTGGCTCCAAGCGCCCACCTCTACCACGCCGCCGTTGCCCAACACCACCACCGTGCGCGGCTGGGCGGCGCAGACCGCGCGGATGAGGGTTTCCTGGTGCGCCGGGAGTTTCATGTCCGCCCGGTCGTAGCTCTCCGATTCCACGTGTTCGTTCAGAGCCGCAAAGAGTATGGCCACGTCGGCCCGGGAGGCCGCCCCGCAGGCCTCATCGATCAATCCCTGATCCACCCCTGGTCCCTCGGGCCAGCCCTCGTCATACGTCACCTCCGCTTCGCCCGCCCGGCGCCGGATCTCGTCCAGCGGTACGTCGATGCGCTCGCTAGTGACGAAGGAACTGCCGCCGCCCCGGATGTAGGGGTGAGCGGCCGTGCGTCCGATCACGGCCACGCGCGCCGGGCGGCTCAGGGGCAGAAGATCCTTGTTTTTCAAGAGGACGAATCCCTCCCCGGCAATGCGCCGGGCCAACCGGTGGTGCGCTTCCGCGTCCACCGCGTTCACCACGCCGTCCGATGACGCGGCCGCACAGCGTTCCACCAACTTCAGCACCCGGGCCGCGGCCCGGTCCACCAGGCGTTCCGGGATCCGTCCCGTACGCACGGCCCGCTCCACGGCACGGCGCCGCTTATCACGGGGGCCGGGCATTTCCAGATCGAGACCGGCCTCGAGGGATTTCACCCGGTCGTGCACCGCGCCCCAATCGGAAACGGTCACGCCATCGAAGCCCCACTCGCCGCGCAGGATCCCGTCCAGCAGGCGCCCGTTTTCACAGACGCGTTCGCCGTTCACGCGGTTGTAGGAGCCCATCACGGTCCAGGGCCGGGCCCGCCTGACCGCGGTTTCGAAGGCCGCCAGGTAAATCTCCCGCAGGGCGCGTTCGTCGACGTCCACATTGATGGAAAATCGCTCGAACTCCTGGTTGTTGACGGCGAAGTGTTTGAGCGAGGTCCCGACGCCGCGGCTCTGCACGCCGTTGATGAAAGCGACCGCCATCTCGCCGGCCAGAAACGGGTCCTCGGAGTAATACTCGAAGTTGCGACCGCAGAGAGGATGGCGTTTTATATTGACGCCCGGAGCCAGGAGGACGCTGACGCCCAGGGCCCGGGCTTCGTCGCCGATGGCGCGGCCCAGTTCGCCGATCAACTCCGCGTTCCAGGTGGCGGCCAAACATGATGCGCAGGGGAAACAGGTGGCGGGCAGTCCGGGGATCCCGAGGCTCTCCTCATCGGCCAGCCGGCGCACCCCGTGCGGCCCGTCGGCCATAAAAATAGCCGGCACCTCCAGCCGCGGCAAGGCCGCCGTGGTCCAGGCGGTGGCGCCGATAAGGAGGGAGGCTTTTTCCCGTAACGTCATTTCTTTGAGCAGCGCGCGAATCTTTTTCATGGCATACGTCCCCGTAAATGAACTGGGTGTCCAACCTACCACGGATGTCTGAACGATGTCCACGCAACGGGACCGTCGTGCTGGACCGCCCGGAGACAAAAAGTTGCGCACCCGACGGCCGATCACCTATACTATAGGATATATGACCAATGGCATCAAGCGGGCGGCGGACCCGGCATGACTGATCATACATCCCGGAGAACTGTACTGGGCGTCCTCATCGACTGGAGCGCGGAAACCTACCAGCAGTTGTTTCTAACCGGCGTCTTCGACTACGCCCGGGAACATGACCTGGACTGCATCTGCTTTGAGGGAGGCGCGCTCAATTCGCCCTTCACCCACGAAGCGGCCCGCAACGTAGCCTACGACCTGCCGGGGCCCGAGAACGTGGACGGGTTGGCCATTCTCTCCGCCTCCATCTCCCACTATATACCACAAAAGAACATGGAATCATTTTTCCGGAAATTCGAATCCCTTCCCCTGGTGAGTGTGGCGCTGGAAATGCCCGGAGTGCCCTCCGTCATGGTGGACAACCAGCGGGGCTTGCGCTCCCTTATCACGCATCTGGCGCGGGACCACGGCGTACGGCGCTTCGCCTTCATTCGCGGCCCGGCAGAGAACGCCGACGCGCAGGAGCGCTATCACGTGTTTGAGGAAACACTCAAGGAATTAGGCGTCACGGTCAATTCCCTCCCGGTGTACGAGGGGGATTTCACCCTGGAAAGCGGCTCCCGGGCCATGGCCCACTTCAAGGCGCAGGGACTGGAGGGGATCGACGCGGTCATGGCCGCCAATGACTTGATGGCCCTGGGCGCCATGAACGAACTGACCCGCTCCGACCCGCAGGCGCTGCAACGCCTTATCATCACCGGCTTCGACGACATCGAGGTGGCCGCGTACAGCTCTCCCACCCTGACCACCATCAGCCAACCCATCCATGAGCTGGGCAGTACCAGCGCCCGTCTTCTCCACGACCGCATCCGGGGACGCACCGTGCCTCCGCTCACGCTCCTGCCCACCCATCTGGTGATCCGCGAATCCTGCCACTGCCAGACATCATCTCTGCCCGCGGGAGGCGGAGACGCCCGGCACCTGTACGTCGCGAACGGTTCCAGCGAGAGCGTCCGGAACACGCGCGCCCTCCCCGCCCTCCTGATGGAACTGCTGTCCGGGGACCTGACAGACGACACGAGTGAGTTGTTTACAGCCACGTGCGCCGCCATCGGGGTCAAGCCCTCGCTGGCGGGCTTTGACTACACCGCCTTCGAGAATCTGGTCCAGAATTTTTGGACTGCGGTCGGCGCCTCCTCCGGCTCCGCCCTGTCCACGGCAGCGCGTAACGCCTGCTTCAAAGCGATTCTTAACCTGGGGAAAAAGGTGAACCACGAAGAACGCGAGCGTATCCGCACCTCCCTCCGGGAGACCAAATCAATGGTCCTGATTCGTGAGGTGCTGAGCACATTCAATAACGAACGTCAGATGGATATCCTGGCCGACCGGCTGCCGGATGTGGACCTGCGGGATTGTTACATCGCCCTCTATTATCGCGACAGCGGACAGGCGCTTCAAATACTGGCCTACCGCGCGGGAGGCCGTATCGATCAGATGCTGCCCGACCGGATTTTCCCCGCGAAAAACCTGGTGGCCGATGATTTTCTCTCCGACGGCCGGCCGCACGCAGTCATCGTCAAGGCGCTGCGTGCGATCGGTTTCGTCATGTTTTCGCTGGAGCCCGAGAATCTCCGCCTCATCGGCCTGCTCTCCGACATACTGGCCGGGGCCCTGCAGGCGGCGGAGCTGTTCGAGGAGCTGAACGTGCAGAAGAACGGCATCAGCCGCAACCTTTCCACCCTCAGGCAAGCCATGGCCGGCTTCATCCAAACCATGTCCGCCACGGTGGAAAGCCGCGATCCCTACACGGCCGGCCACCAGAGACGCGTCTCCGACCTGGCGCGCACCATCGCGCAGGAACTGGGACTGACCTCTCATGAAATCGAGGGGATCCGCATGGCCGGCATCATCCACGACCTGGGCAAGATTTACGTGCCCTCGGAGATCCTCAACCGATCGGGTTTGCTCGACGACATCGAGTTCAGCATGATCAAGCGCCACCCGCAGGTGGCCTACGACATTCTAAAAAATGTTGATTTCCCCTGGCCCATCGCCGACATCGTGTACCAGCACCACGAGCGCCTCAATGGGTCCGGGTATCCGAAGGGGCTGGTCGGGGACGACATCAGGATCGAGGCCCGTATTCTGGCGGTGGCCGACGTGGTGGAAGCCATGGCGTCCCACCGGCCCTACCGCGAGGCGTTGGGCGTGGCACCGGCCCTGGAAGAAATCAAGCTCAACCGCGGCACGCTCTACGATCCGGACGTGGTGGACGCCTGTCTGCGCCTGTTCCGGGAAAATGATTTCGCCTTCAGAAAATAAGCGAGCAGGAGCCGTCCCTTCCCCCACTGTGTCAGCGCGGGCGATCAGACCAAACCGCAAACACGCGCCGGGAGCTCACCGGCTGTTGAAACGGTTCCACTTTTTCAGCAGCCTGCTACAGCTTGTCAAGCGCCGCGGCTATCCACTCACCCAGGGCCCGCCCCACGAGCTCCACCTGTCGCAGCATCAATTCCGCCGCGCTTGATTTTTCACCCCACGCCCGCAGCGACGCCTCGATCTCCTGACGGCCGTCGGCCAGTCGGGTCTGGAGACTGCGCAGCAACTTTTCCCGCCGCTTGCGCGGCACCTTGTCCAGGTTCAGGATGACCGAGTTGAAGTCGAAACGATACCGCACCTTCTCCGCCGCGTATTTTTCCATCAATGCGTAAAAGTACTCCCGCCCGCTCACCGTGAGGGAATAGAGGGTCTTCTCCGGCATCTCGCCCCGCCGCGTCTCCCGGCATTGCAGATATCCGCGCCCTTCCAGCTGTTTGACGTTCTTGTAGATGGCGGGAATGCTCAAACGGATCATGGCGTCCAGCTCGTAGCGTTCTATTTCACGCGCCAGGTCATAGGCGCTCTTCTCCTGCCGGGACAGCAGCCCCAACAGCACCAGATCGATCGACGACACCGCCCCCCTCCCTTCAAGCGGTTACGTAAAAAGGGGAAGCGGGCCCCCCCAGTCCTTTACGCCCTCTTCCCCTCAAATACTATACTTTATATTATTATAATTTATAGTATTTGTCAAGTCACCCCCACCTTTTTGTTGATTCTTTTTTGGATTCCGTCTATTCTCAAGGCGCCATGTATTATGAATGTATGATTAAGGGGGAAGCGTGAAGCACCTGCGCGGATCCCGGTTTTTCCTCTACCATCTGTCATACGCGGGGTTGGGACTGATCCTCTCCTCGCTGGCTGCGGGCGCGGTCGCCTATCACCATCCCTCCCTGGAAACCGTGAAGTCGGGGGTGGAACCCACCATCCCACCCTTTCTTTTCGCCTCGGTCCCCGCGCTCTGTCTGGCGGCCCTGGCCGGTCTCCTGGCCTGGCTGGCCGTCACCCCCTGCGCCGCCTTTCTCTCTGATCGCTCCCGGACGCCCACGGGCCGCCGGCGGATATACATCGCAACGGCCATCATGCCCCTTACCCTGTGCTCCCTTCTGTTTTTTCTCCCCTTCCAGGGCGCTTCGTCCGGCTTGTCCCTCATCCTGGTGACCGTCTACGCGGCGCTGATCGGCGGCGGCGCCGGTCTTTTTGAGGCTCCCGCCCTGGCCCTGGAATTCTCTTCCCCGGCGCAGGAGCGGGATCGAATACCGCTGGCCGCCGCCCAAGGCGGCTTTCTGGCCGCGGGCTGCCTGATCGGCTTGGCCGTGATCCCCGAATTTTGGAGCGCGTTCCCCGGTCTTGGTCCGGACGGGTCTTTTCAGACCGCCTACCTCATCCTGGTCCTCGGCTCGTCCGTCTGTCTGGCCGGGGCCTTCTTCGCGGTCAAGGAGAAAAACCCCGCCCTGCCGGCTTTGCCCCTGCGCAACCGGCGTGGTCTTATCCCGGCCACGGCCTCCTCCCTGCGCACCCTGGCCCGGTTCCGGCCCATCCGCCGGCTTTTACCCGCCCAGGGCGCGGTCTTCTTCGCCTTCTGGCTCTCCGCCGCCTGCCTTTATTTCGCGGGTCGCGACCTCATGCTCACCGACGGGGAGACCATACGGACCGCGGCGGTGCTCTTTCTCCTGATCACCGCCCTGGCCCAACCCGTGGTCGTGCTGCTGGCCCGCCGTCTGGGCGCGCGCCGGCTTTTTACACGCGGCCTGCCGTCGTTCGCCGTATTACTTTTCCTTCTGGTTTTCACCGGGGTGACGCCGTACACCGCGGGCCTGCGCTGGAACTGCGCCACCGGCGCGGCCCAGAGCGCCGATTCCCTGGTGTGGATCGGCACCAAACGCGGCGCCTCACGCTTTGACGGGCGGGCGTGGACTCAGGTCACGCGTGCGGAAGGGTTGATCGACGACCGCATCACGTCACTCGTGGCGGGCGGTCGGGGCGTCTGGTTCGGCACCATGGCGGGCGCCAGTTTTTGGGACGGACGGGCCTGGACGCACTTTTCCCAGGCCTCTGGGCTGGTCGACAACCGGGTGCTTTCCATCATCCCCGACGGGGACGCGGTCTGGTTCCTGACACCGGTGGGCATCTCACTCCTGAGCAACGCACAATGGCGCCGCTACACGCCCGACATCCAACCGCTCAACGGCGCCCAGCCTGCGCTCTCCTGTTTCGCGCTCGACCGGCGGGGCGCCCTCTGGGTGGGCACCACGGCCGGACTTTTCCGGCTGGATGAAAACGGATGGACGCCGTATACGGTGGGCAACGGGCTCAATGACGATAGAGTCACCGCTCTGGCCGTGAGCGCGGACAATACGGTGTACATCGGAACGTACCAGGGTGTGGCCCGCTATTCGGCCGAAGGCGAATGGTCTCACCTGACCACGGCCGACGGCCTGCCCTCCAACACGGTCAGGACCATCCGCATCGCCCCGGACGGGACGGTCTACGTGACCACTTCCCGGGGCGTTTACCTGAGCCGGGGCCATGACAGCCGGGTGCTGACCAGGCGCGACGGCCTGGTCCATGACCGCGTCAACGACATCCTCTTCGCCCGGGACGGGAGTATCTGGTTCATCACCGGGAACGGGGTCTCCGTTCTCTCTAACGGCCGCTTCCGTGCCTACCAAAATTCTTTTCCCGTGATCTGGGGTCTGGCTGTCATTTTGCTTTTAGCCCTGCCCGCCGCCCTGTTATTTTCTCTCCCGCGCCTCTTTGAGGCGGAGGCCGCGGACGCCTACCGGGAAAAAACGGGCCAGACCCAGGAGGCGTTGAGTTTCGCCCTGCCGCTTTTGGTACGGGGCGCCGCCCTGCTCGCGGCCGGGTTGATCGCCCTGGCGCTCTTTACGGGAACGGGCGAATCAATAGAGAATCCACTACCCGTGCGCCTGGCCCTGGTTACGGCCGCGGCCGCGGCGGGAACGGGCGTCCTGCTCTTCCGCGCCTGGTCCGCAGAAAAAAAGAAAAAAACCCGCCTAAAGAGGTGAACGTCATGTCGTTAACCGAGTGGTTAAAAGAGAAACTTGTCGTGTACGTCTTCCAGCCGCTCCTGAACTCGTATGGTCCCTGGCATCCCTGGCGGCGTCTCGGAGCCGGCCGCGGCTGGCACATGGAAGACCGGGAACGCCGGGTGGTCATCCCGTTTACCAATGGGAATCTTATTATCCAGGCGCCCGCGGACGGCGTCATGAGTCTTCTCGCCTCCTTCAATGCCACCGATCCCGCCGAAGGTTATCTCACCTACGCCGTACTCCCGTCCCCCGGCCGGCCGCTCACCGTCACGGCGGAGGGAGCCGGACTGTTGATCAAAGCCGGCGCGGACCAACCATGCTTGCGCGTGGACACCGCGTCCGGCCGCGTACAGGCGGAGTACGACGGCGTGGTGCTCTTCCGGGAGGCCGCACCCGCGGCCGCCGGCCGCTGGCACGGGTGCAGCCTGGATACGCCACGTCCGGTACGGTGGCTGGGCTGCGGCCAGAAAACGGGCGGACTCTTCAAGAACGGGCGCCGCTACCGGATGTGGAACACGGACAACTCGGACATGAGGAAGAATTCCGATCCCCTCTACCAATCCTGTCCCTGGGTCCTGGCCCTGGAGGAGGACGGCCGCGCCTGGGGGGTTTTCTTCGACAATCCCCACTACGGCGACCTCCGCCTGTCTCGCTGGGGCGGGCCGGGGCGCCTGCGCAGCCGATCCCGGCGCGGGCCGCTCGCCCTCTATCTGGCCGCGGGCCCCACCCTGACTCAGGCGGTGCGGCAGTTCACGGCCCTGACCGGACGCTCTAGCCTGCCCCCCCTCTGGGTCCTGGGTCACCACCATTCCCGCTGGGAGCCGGACGAAAGCGCCGCCCGCCTGGCCGGGATCGTCCGTGAATTTCGACGCCGGGCACTGCCCCTGGACGCGCTCCACATCGATATAGGCTACATGAGAGGCTACCGCTGCTTTACCTGGGACACACAACGCTTTCCCGATCCGGACGCGTTTTTGGACGACCTGCGC
>CAYQRT010000079.1:0-11194 GCA_964419695.1 uncultured Spirochaetaceae bacterium
CCGCGATATAGGATGCAAAGGATAAGAAAAGGAAAAAGCGACGTACCACGGTCCGGGTTTCCTCCTTTACCGGACCGGCCGCTTCGCCTGTTCCTTTGATAACGTTTCCGGTTGATCGTTGATCGCCGGGAATGAATCCTAGCCCTGAAAGGCGGCGGTGGCGACACCGTCCGCCTTTCTTATTGTAAGCGCCCTCACCCGGCCGAGGGAATGACAATGCGAAACAGGGTGCGCGGGTCGCGCTCCACGTGCAGGGTGCCGTGCACCTGCTTGACCAGCAGCTTGACCAATTGGAGGCCCAGTCCGTTCCCGGCCGTCCCGGCCGCGCCCCCGGCCGTCCCGGCCGCGTCTTCCGGAATGGCGCGGCCGTCGTTGCTCACCTCGATCACGTAACGCCCCTCGGATTCCCGGAGAGACACCGCTATCTCCCCTTTGGCTCCCTCGGGGAACCCGTGAAAAAAGGCATTGGTGACAAGCTCGTTGATGATGAGTCCCGCGGGGATGGCCGTGTCGATGTCGAAATACATGGGCGCGATATCGGTTCTGAACTCAATGCGCTCCAGGGCCTCGCGGTGGGCCTGTTTCAAATGAAGGAGCAGGGAGGTTACGTAGTCGCCGAATTCGATGCGGGCGATATCGTGCGACTGGTAGAGCTTTTCGTGGATGAGGGCCATGGTTTTAATCCGATCCTCGCTCTTCTTGAACACGTCCACAAAGCGCGCCTCGGTGAGGGCGTTCGACTGCAGGTGCAGGAGGCTGGTGATGATCTGGAGGTTGTTCTTGACGCGGTGATGGATCTCGCGCAGGAGAATCTCCTTCTCGCGCAGGGTCTTGATCTGCTCCGCGGTGTTCTTCTTCTCCGTGATGTCTTCCTGGATGGAAATGTAATTGGTGACCTGGCCGCCCGGATCGCGGACCGCGGAGATCATCACCGAACTCCAATAGTAGTCGCCGTTTTTCTTGCGGTTGACGAGCTCACCGTTCCATTCCCCCGCGGTCAGGAGGGACTGCCGGATCTGGGCGTAGAATTCGTCCGGGTGGTATTGGGATTTGAGGATGCCCACCCGCTGGCCGATGACCTCCTGGGGGTTGAAGCCCGTGCAACGGATGAACTCCGGGTTGATGTAGTCGACGATGAAGTCCTGATTGGTGATAATGATGGAGACCGGCGTCTGGTCCACCGCCCAGAGGAGCCGGCGCAGCAGCCCCTCCGCCTTCTTGCGCCGGCTGACGTCACGGATGATGCCGATGGTCCCCATGAATTGCCGCCGGCCGCTCTTCGCGTCCGTTTCGTAGTACCCGCGGGCTGATAGTTCGGCGTAAACCAAAAGCTCTGTTTCCAGCAGCGCCCCGGGCTTGGTCAGGCGCTTGGGGACCAGCCTGATTTCGCTGGTCTCCACCAGCCGCGGCTTGGCCCGCCGGTCGTCAAAGTACACGCGCGCCGGCGGCGGAGGCGCGACGCCGTCCGCCTCGTGCCAGCTCACCATGGCCAGATCGTCGGGATGAATGATGCGGCTGAAATGCACGCCCAGTAATTCGGCCGGCGTGTACCCGAGCAGAGAGACGGCGCTTCCCAAAAACTGGAATATGCCCTTCTGGTCAACCTGGTAGATGATGTCCGGAATGGAATTGACGAGATCCCGGTAGTGCCTGAGACTCTCAAACCTCATGGGCGAATTATTTCCCTCCCGGCGCTTGGGCGCGGCCGTGCCGGTCGTCGCTCAAAGGCCGTCAGCCCCGTTCGGACAGGGTCGTATAGTCCGTCTTCCTCACCACACTCTTGAACGCCGGGCGCATGATTCTTCCCCCGCTGGAAAGCTCCTCCAGCCGGTGGGCCGCCCAGCCCGCGATGCGGGCGATGGCAAAAAGCGGGGTATAGAGTTCCCGGGGAATATTGAGCATGTGATAGACGAACCCCGAATAGAAATCGACGTTCACCGATACGACCTTCTTGGAATCCTTCATCTCCCGGAAGACCTCGGGACCGTACTGCTCGATGAGTTCGTAGAGATGGAATTCATCCGCGCATCCCTTGGCCCGGGAGAGTTCCCGGGCCTTGGCCCTGAGGAGCACGGCCCGCGGATCGGAAAGGGTGTAGACCGCGTGGCCGACGCCGTAGATAAGTCCCGAGCGGTCGTAGGCCTCGCGCCGCATGATCCGGCGCAGGTATTCCTTGACCTCACGCTCGCTCGACCAGTCCTTGACGTTGTCCTTTACGTCCTCCATCATCTCCATGACCTTGATGTTGGCCCCGCCGTGCTTGGGACCTTTCAGCGATCCCACGCCCGCCGCGATGGCGGAGTAGATGTCCGTGCCCGAGGAGGTGACCACGTGCACGGTGAAGGCGGAGTTGTTGCCGCCGCCGTGTTCGGCGTGGAGGACCAGGCAGAGGTCGAGCACCTCCTCCTCCAGGCGGCTGTAGGAGCTGTCCGGCCGGAGAAGTTGGAGAAACTGCCCGGCCGTGGAGAGACCCGGCCGCACATTGTGGAGGTAGAGGCTCTGCCCTTCATGGTAATGGGCCTTGGCCTGGAAGGCGTAGGCGGTCATGACCGGGAAGCGCGCCATGAGTTCCACCGACTGACGCAGGTTGTTGCCGATGCTCACGTCGTCGGCGCTCGAGTCGTAGGAATAAAGCACGAGCACGCTGCGGGCCAGCTTGTTCATGATGTCGCGGCTGGGCGCCTTGAGGATCATGTTTTCCGTAAACCCGGCGGGCAGTTCGCGCACCGCGTCCAGGGCCTGCCGGAACTCGTCCAGTTCGGCCGCGTTGGGCAATACGCCGAACATCAGCAGGTAGGCGGTCTCCTCGAACCCATTGCGCCCGTCCGCCTGAAACCCCTTGACCAGGGCCTCCACGTCGATACCCCGATAACTGAGCTTGCCGGGCACGGGTACGCTTTCCCCCTCATCCAGGATATAGCCGTGCACGTTGCCGATATTGGTGAGTCCCACCAGGACGCCCGTGCCGTCCGCGTTGCGCAGGCCCCGCTTGACATTGTATTTCTGGTACTCATCCGGCGTGATCTTGCTCGATTGTCGGGCTTTCTCGCCGTATTTGGCGACAAAGCGGTCGAGTACCTCCCTGTTCAGGGTTTGGGTCATCATGATACACGTCCTTTCACACCGGATGGATTGATTTTTTTCCGTAAAAATTATATCTATAAATCACCGCTTTGGCAATCAGAGGCGATTTTCAAAAAGACGGCATGCGGCCGACAGCCGGTACCGTGAAAACCGGCCCGCGGGCGCCGGAGCGGGCAATGGGGAAGGCCCTCCCCCGCGCGACGGGGGGTTGCCCGATCCGGTCAAGGAGTATCGCCGCATGGTAATCAGTTTTGCACTCATTCTGGGCGTTATCGTCCATGTCGCCTGCCAGCTCTTCAAGGTTATCTTCTATTCTATAAAGGAGAAACGTCTTTCCCTGCACTACCTGCTTTCCGCCGGCGGCATGCCGTCCACCCATTCGGCCTTCACGGCCACCATCACCCTGTATCTGGGACTGACCGAGGGCTTCGCCTCCGGCTATTTCACCCTGGGCTTCGCCTTCACCGCTATTGTGGTCTACGACTCCCTCCGGCTGCGCGGCGCGGTGCAAACCCACTCCGACATCCTGCGCAAGCTGGCCGGTTCCTTAAGCGAAGAAGACCGGAAAAGGATTCCGCGCCTGGTGGGCCACACCCTCGTGGAGATTGTGGTGGGTCTGGCCATCGCCCTGGTGTTCAGCCTGGCCGGCTACTTCCTGCGGGGGCCCCTGGGCCTGTGAGAACGGCCCCTAGCGCACACAACGGTAGGAGAAAAGCGCCCCCGGCGGGCTTTTCTGCGCCCGACGAGAACCGGAGAACACGTGATGAATAAAAGCGACCTGTGTCTGGTCCTGAACGGAAACAATTTGACCCGAAATCGGGAGCTCCTCGCCGGCTGCCGGGACATGGTCGATATGGTCGAAGTGCGGGCCGACTTGCTGGATCCCGGGGAGATCGCCTCCCTGAGCCGGTTCCCTGAAATGCTGGGCAAACCCGCCATTCTCACGGTCCGGCGAGTGTCCGACGGCGGCCGGTTCGCGGGCACGGAGGAGGAACGCAGCGCCGTCTACCGAAGCGGCCTGGCCGGTTCCTGGGCGTACGTGGATCTGGAGACCGACTGGTCCGATCCGGCGGTGGAGACCCTGGCCCGCGAACGCGGGGTCCGCATCATCCGCTCCTTTCACGATTTTTCGGGCGTGCCGGAGGACCTGGTGGAACGGGTCCTGGCGGTGAAGGAAGATGAATTGCCCAAGGCGGCCGTCCTGCCCCGGGGCACGGCCGACGTGTGCCGCTTCCTGGAGGCCTGTCACCGCCTGCGTCACCGGGAGAAAATCATCCTCGGCATGGACGAATACGCGACGGCCACCCGCATCCTGGCCGCAAAAATCGGATCGCGCGTCTGCTACTGTTCCCTACCCCCCGCCCAGGGCCGCCTCGATCCCGAAACGCTGAGCTCCGTGTTCCGATTCCGCGACATCGGCGAACGTACGCGCGTCTTCGGCATCATCGGCCAACCGATCGCACATTCCTTCTCGCCGCTCATCCACAACCGGGGGTACCACGACCTGGAAATCGACGCGGTCTACGTGCCCTTCCTGGTGGACGACCCGGCCGCCTTTCTCAAGGTCGCCTGCCTCCTCAACCTGGACGGCTTCTCGGTCACCCTGCCCCATAAAAGCGCCGTCATCCCCCTCTTGACCGAGGTCGATCCGCTGGTCGCGTTGGTGGGCGCCTGCAACACCGTGGTGCGCCGGGGAAACGACTACTGCGGGTACAACTCAGACGTGCGCGGTTTCATCGAGCCCCTCTACGCCTATTTCCCCGGGGGAAGGCTCGTCGACGTCCGGGCCACCGTGATCGGCGCGGGAGGCGTGGCGCGGGCCGCGGTCCACGCGCTTAAGGAATGCGGCGCGCGGACGCTCATCCTCAACCGCACCCCGGGCAAGGCCGAGGCGCTGGCGCGTGAAGCGGGAGCCGAGGCGGGGCCTCTTACTGAAGCGGGTTTCGCCCGCATGCGGGAGTACCGCGACCTCATCGTGCAGACCACCCAGGTGGGCATGTATCCGCACACGGACGCTGACCCGTTGGAGGGCTACGATTTTACGGGGACCGAACTTGTCTACGATCTCATCTACACGCCGCGTCTGACGCGGTTATTACAGCGAGCCCTGGAAAAAGGCTGCAAGGTACTCAATGGCGAAGAGATGTTCATGGCCCAGGCGCACGAGCAATTCCGCCTGTTCACGGGCATGGAATCCACGTTTCGTAATAAATTTCTGGCCGATTTCGGCCTGCCCCTCCCCTGACCTACGGGTGCAGGCACCCGCCTTGTTCGCCGCCGCCCGCCCGTGCGGCGAGCGCGTCTGAAAATTCCTTAAGCGGAACCAGCCCATACTCCCCGGCCCGGCCGGGGAAGAGATCGAGCAGTCTCTCACCGCCGTCCGGCAGCACCGTCTCCGCGTCCAGATCCAGAAGCGGTAAAGCCACAAAGGGATAGACGCGCACGCCCGTATCGGGAACGGTCAGGCCGGGTTCGTCGATAACACGATCCCCGTAGAGGAGGACGTCCAGGTCGATGGGGCGCGCCGCGTTCTTGTCCGTCGTGCGCCGCCGCTCCAGCCGCTCTTCCACCACGCGCAGCAGACCGTACTTGAGCTCGCGCGCCGGGAGCGTGGTGGCGGCCGCCAGGACGCCGTTAACGAAGTCCGGCTGCCCGCGTCCCCCCACCGCCCGGGACGCGTAGAACGGGGAGACCGCGGTGATGCTGATCCGCTCGCCCAACAGGTCCAGGGCCCGTTCGATATTTTTCCGCGGATTGATGTTCGACCCCACGCCGATATACACGCGCACGGGTTTGACTGCGCCGTCCGGCATCCTTCCTCCTTCTCCCCTTCATTGTCAGCCAAAAGGGGCGTTCCTGCAAGCGGGCCGGCCGCGCTTGACACGTGTTATAACTTTAACTATACTTAACTAACTTCAGTAATTATTAATTTCAGGGGAGGCGCCAGCCATGACCTACCGATTCGGCGACAAAATCCGCGAGGTGCGGGAACGCAAGGGCCTGACCCTGCGCGCCGTGGCCGAACAGGCCGGACTTTCCGAAAGTCTCATCTCCCAGGTGGAGCGCAACCGCGTCTCGCCCGCCATCGACACCCTGCTCAAGCTGGTGGAAATTCTTGACATCGACCTCGATTACCTCTTCCGGGACTTCAAACGGGAGCGCTCGGTGAACCTGGTACGCGCCGCGGAACGCAGCCGCACCAGCGCCCGGGGCGTGGTCTACGAGCGGCTGTCCCACACCGTCTCCGAGGACACGGCCCATGAAATCGAGGCCTACCTCATCACCGTCAGTCCGGGGGCTAAAAGCTCCAGCGAAGACTACGGGCACCCCGGCCGCGAACTGGGCGTGGTCATCCGCGGCCGCGGCGAACTGGTCGTGGGCACCCGCACCTACAAGCTGGCCGAGGGCGACAGCATTTCTTTTCCGGCGGACACGCCCCACGGGCTCACCAATACCGGAAAAAGGCCCCTGGTCGCCTTGTGGGTGATCACGCCGCCCAAGCATACCTTCTACAAGGAATAGGGGCGGCGTGTGGAAGCATATTGGGACGAACGCTTTGCGTCCGGCGGCCGCATGTGGGGGGAGGCCCCCAGCCGTACCGCCGTCCGCGCGGCACTCATCTTCCGCGGGTACGGGGTCAAAACCCTTCTCATTCCCGGCGCGGGATACGGCCGCCACGTGGATTTTTTTACCGCGGCCGGTTACCGGGTGACGGGAATCGAGATCTCAGCCCAAGCCATCGCCCTGGCCGCGACGCGGCCCAATGCACGGTACCTTCACGGTTCGGTGCTTGACGCCTCACTCTATACGGAGACATACGACGCCGTCTTCGGCTTCAACATACTACACCTCTTCCGCGCCGCGGAACGCCTGAGGTTTATCGAGCTGCTCCGGCGGTCGGTGCGCGGGGGAGGACTGGTGTTTATGACCGGATTTTCAGAGGAAGAACCGCAGTACGGCCGGGGGAAACAGGTGGAGGAGAATACGTTCGAATCCAAACCCGGACGACCCGTTCATTTTTTCACGGAGGAAGACATGCGGTCCTCGCTGGAGGGATGGGCCATTCTTGAAGCCGGTCTTTCCGACGATCCCGAGAACCACGGCGCCGCAGGACCCCACACCCACCGCATCCGGTACGTGTGCGCGCAAAAACCGGATCCGTCCGCTTGACGAATCCAGAAAAAATATTATACTTTTTTTCATAATAGGGAATCATGAAAAATTTCTGTTTTTCATGGGTTAGATTCCCAAAAAAAAGGAAGATCAGGTTTCTATGCCGGGCCTCTCAGGCAGGGGGTGGGCGCATCCACGCCGCGTTCCCGGGACTTCCCCCCATATCATTGATATGACAAGAGAGGTACCGTATGCAGCCGCTGTCCCTGTGGTCCAAAAAAAAGATCGGATTTCTGGAAGGAATCGTCTCCATCCTCGTCAACACGCTCCTTTTCGCCTTTAAACTGTGGGTGGGCACCGCCTTCAACTCGGTGGCCATGACCGCGGACGCCTGGCACACGCTATCCGACTCGTTCACTTCGCTGGTGATTATCATGGGCTTCTGGATCGGCGGCCGGCCCGCGGACAAGGAGCACCCCTACGGCCACGGCCGCGCCGAACTGGTGGCGAGCGTGATCATCGGCACCCTGCTCGTGGTGGTGGGCTTTACCTTCCTCTATGAATCGATCGAACGACTGGTGCACTACAAGCAGACAACGTTCGCCCCGGCCGCGATCATAGTCTTTACGGTTTCCATTTTCATGAAGGAGGGTCTGGCCCAGTTCTCCTCCCGCCTGGGCAAGCGCATCGGTTCCAGCGCCCTGGTGGCCGACGCCTGGCACCACCGCTCCGACGCCATCGCCTCCGCCCTCATCGTGGTGGGCGCCCTGGTCGGGCAGTATCTGTGGTGGATGGACGGGGTGCTCGGCATCGGCGTTTCGGCGCTCATCCTCTTCGCCGCTTTCACCATCTTCAGGGAGAACACCAATCTCATCATGGGAGAGGCTTTGCCCTCCCGCAAGATGGCGGAGATCCGGGACCTGGTGACGCACTCCTTTCCGGAAGTCTCGGACGTGCACCATTTCCACGCCCACAAATACGGCGAGCATACGGAACTCACCTTCCATCTGCGCGTGCACCACACCATGGACGTGGCCTGCGCCCACGAATTGGCCTCCCGGATTGAACAGCTGCTCAAGAAGGCCTACGGGTACGAGGCGACCATCCATATTGAACCGGAGAAAAGAATTGAGCCGCGGGCCTGACGCGAAGGGGTTGCACGCGGCCGGGGAAATCCGTTAGGATTAATGCGGAGGCTCCACCGTGCCGTCGGGATTGAAAAGATCGCTCAACGGATTCGACGTCTTCTGCATCGCCTCGGGCGCCATGATCTCGTCCGGCCTCTTCATTCTGCCCGGCCTGGCCTATGAGTTGACCGGTCCGGCCATCATGCTTTCCTACCTGCTGGCCGGCTTGCTCACCCTCCCCGGCATGCTCAGCCTGGCGGAGATGACCACGGCCATGCCCCGGGCGGGTGGAGACTGTTTTGCCGTGATCCGCAGCCTGGGGCCGGCCGTGGGTACGGTGGCCGGACTGTTGAGCTGGTTCTCCCTGGCCATGAAGAGTTCCTTCGCCCTCATCGGCATGTCCATCTTCACCGAACTGCTCATTCCGGTCGACATCCGCATCATCGCCGTATTTTTCTGTCTCTTCTTTACGGGCGTCAACCTGTTGGGCGTCAAGGAGGCCGGCCGGGTACAGAACGTTCTGGTGATCGGCCTCTTCGTCCTGATGGCGGCCTACGTGGTGTTGGGCCTGCCCGCGGCCGCGGCGCATCCCGCGCGCTTCGTTCCCTTCTTCCCCCGCGGCGTGCCCTCGGTGTTCTCCACCGCGGGTTTGGTATTTGTTTCCTACGCCGGCCTGCTCAAGATCGCGAGCATCGCGGAAGAGATCAAGAATCCCGCCCGCACCATCCCCCTGGGCATGCTCGCCTCCCTGGCCACCGTGGTGGCCTTCTATCTCCTGATCGTCTTCGTCACCATGGGTGTCCTGGAGCCGGGCGCGCTTTCCGGCAGCCTGCGGCCGCTCACCGACGGGGCCGCCGTCTTCCTGGGCACGCCCGGCGCCGTCGGCCTCTCCGCGGCCGCGGTCTTCGCCTTTCTCTCCACCGCCAACGCCGGCATTATGACCTCGGCCCGCTCCCTGGTGCCCCTGGCGCGCGATCACCTCTTCCCGCGCGTGTTCGCCCGCGTCAGCGCCAAAAGAGGATCCCCCTATACGGCGCTCCTCTTCACGGCCGCGGTTATCACTGCCAGCCTTTTCCTGCAGCTCAAGATCCTGGTGGAAGCGGCCTCCCTGGTGCTCATCCTCACCAATATCCTCACCTGCGTATCGGTCATCATCCTCCGTCTGAGTAAACTGCAAAACTACCGCCCCCGTTTCCGCGCTCCCCTCTTCCCCTGGCTGCAGATGGCGGGCATCATCTGCCTCATCCTGCTCGTCATCCAGATGGGCTGGGAGGCGATCGCCATCACTGGGGGCTTCATACTGGCCGGCCTCGCCACCTACGTGTTCTTCGGACGCATCAAGGGATACCGCGAGTACGCGCTCCTCCACCTGGTGGGGCGGATCACTTCCAAGGAGATCACGCAACACGCGCTGGAAACCGAACTGCGGGAAATCCTTTTTGAGCGCGACGACATCGCCCGGGACCGGTTCGACGACCTGGTGGAAAAAGCCGTGGTGCTCGACTATGAGAAGGTCATGACCCGGGACGAGTTCTTCCGCAGGGCGGCCCGGGCTCTGGCGGGTAAGCTGAAGATGGACCAATCGGCCGTTCTGACGCTGCTCGAGAAACGGGAAAAGGAAAGTTCGACCGCCCTCACCCCCTTCTGGGCCGTACCGCACATCATCATCAAGGGCAAAAATAAATTTCATCTGCTCATCGCCCGCAACAAGAGGGGCATCCGCTTTTCCGACGAAATGTCCTCGATCAAGTGCGTTTTCATCCTGATCGGTACCAAGGATGAACGCAATTTCCACTTGCGCGCGCTCTCTTCCATCGCCCAGATCATCCAGAACTCTAAATTTGAGGAAATCTGGCTGGCGGCCCGGCGCAAGGAAAGTCTACGGGACGCCATTCTTCTGGGCAAACGAATGAGGAAGTATACTCAATAGAAAATGCTGGAAACCATTTGGTTGTCAGCATACGTATCGGTGATATTTTTCAGGCCGTCCGCGTCCGCTTCACGCGAAGCTCGTCCGGCCGGTCTCCTTGGCCGCATGGTAGGCGATCATCTTGTAGACGAGTTTGGCCGCCAGGAACTCGGCGTGCGGCGCGCCGTTGGGACAGAGTTCCACCACATCGAACCCCACCACGTTGCGTTCGAAGAACACCCGCCGCAGGAAGGCGAGGGTCTGGTACCAGTGTAACCCCCCCGGTTCCGGCGTGCCCGTGGAGGGCATGAGGGACGGGTCGAACGCGTCCAGGTCGAAGGTGACGTAGACGTTTTCCGACAACAGTGCGATGGCGCGGGACATCCAGGCGTCGTCGGTGAGGATGTCCGCGGCCAGGAACACCCGGTCCGGAGAAACGCTTTCAAACTCCTCCTTCTCCGCCGAACGGATACCCACCTGGACGATGGGGGCCTTCTCCCGGATGCGGTCCATGACGCAGCCGTGGTTGAACGCCGAGCCGAAGAAGACTTTCCGCAGATCCGAATGCGCGTCCAGCTGCAGCACGGTCAGGTTCTGATACGCGTCCGCCGCCGCCCAGCCGGCCCCGATGGACACTGAATGCTCGCCGCCGATCAGGATGGGAAAGGCGCCCTGGGCGATGATCTCCGCCAGACGCTGCCGCACGCTCTCCGCCATGCTTTCCGGCGTGCGGAAATCCCTGAGTGCCGACAGGGTGTGGATACCGCGCTCGCAGGGCTCGCTGTTGGTTTCAATATCATAGCGCTCCAGCACGGTGGAGGCGGCCAACAGGGCGTCCGGCCCCTTGTCCGCGCCCTTCTTCCAGGTGGAGGTCCCGTCGTAGGGCACGGGAAGCATGTGATAGCGGGAATCATCCTTGGCGCTTAATTCATGGGAGAGGTTTAAAAAACGTTCCGACATA
>CAYQRT010000080.1:0-11097 GCA_964419695.1 uncultured Spirochaetaceae bacterium
TTTCCACATACATAGATAGCATTTCCAGATATATCAACACCGTTGAATGATGTTGAACCCATTCCGATTGTAGTTGTCCTAGCCCATTGGGGAATACCGGTTGAATTAAGACTAACGAGTACACAATTATTATTCGTGCTTTGGCACTGAACTACGGCCGAGTAACTAAAACGCACTCGCACATTACCTTTAACAATCCCTGTTACGCAAACTAGTCCATTTTGAGCGTCTATACCGTTGAAAGAAATATCAGTATTAAAGGAGAATTCATTAGTAAACGCCCATTGAGCATTCCCATCCTTATCGTACTTTACAACTAGAGGATTATATCCCGAGTATTTTGCATCAGCAGTTATTGTATTCCCAAAATCAACATTCCCCACACCATATATATTACCAGCTATGTAGATATCACTATCAGCGATTGTTATTGCAGTAAAATTAGTTGAAGCACCAGATATAGTTTTAGCCCATTGAGTTATTCCATCTCTATTATATTTTACAAGAACTGGATTCACTGAATTTGTACCGGCAAGTACAAATGAATTCCCAAAATCATAGGTGCCCGTCCCATAGAAATCTCCTATGACATATATACTGCTCGCATCGACCACGATACCCCTAAATTCTACATGATCTGGACCATATGGAACGCGCAGCCACTGAATAAATCCATTGTTTGAGATATTAAGCAATATTCCTCTGAAACTCGGATGTGAAGGAATTGTGAAAGAATCACCAAAATCAAAGCTACCTGGCCCGAGCCATCCTGAAGCGTACACACCTTCAGGATACCCGGCTACACCTACCATGCTTGAGTTTGCGTCAGTAGCAATTGGATATTTCGTCCACAAAGGTTTACCTTCCATATTGTATCTTGTAATGACGAAGTTACCACCACTACTCAATCCTACTGCCTCAACACTATTTCCTAACTGCAAACTGCCACTAAACATCTGGCCAGCTGCATAGACACAGTTATTGCCATGTGATACTAGCCAATATGCGGAAGTAGCCGTGCTGTCTACCGCGCTCTTCGCCCACAACGGCGTACCGCTGGGCAGATCATTCGGCAAGATGGCGTCGCAGGACGCCGGCAGTAAAGCGACGCAGACGCAGAATATAACGGCTTTGACGATTGCTCTTGTCATGGGCGGGCCTCCAAAAACGGACAGCTTTCCATGGATCGGATTCGATGTTCCCTTGATTATATCAAACAATAGCGGACGTGTTGAAGCCGTCCCTCCCATCATCTTTATCATTGTTGCTCTTCCTTGAGCCAAGCCAAAATAGAACAACGCTGAAGACTTCTCGACAGGCTCGAGACAGCTCCGTCGAGGGGTTCGGTGCAGGCAGGGACGACGGGAAGGAGAAAAGAGGTAATCAGGCCCGGTGTAAAAGCCAACGGAAATTGACGTCAAGAATATTCTTTTTCACGTTTGGAATATTCTTAACTACGTTTCCCGAGTTTTTTCCCGGCGCGACCATGCGAATCTCACATCTATCGCGGCGGATCGATTCCGCTCCGACGGCTCGGTCATTGCTTCCCCCCTACGCCCTCGTGGCGGTTGTCTATGACAGTCGAACGGACGGTAAAGCAATTCGTCTTGCCATCTTGCCTGTTATTTGTCAAGATACTGTTCACTTTTGTTGTAATAATTCATTATAGAATAAGTAATTATTATTCCGAATACGGATGCGCTGCAATCCTGTTGACTTTATTTGTCAACTAAATTGTCACTAAATTGACAATTTATCCGGTAAAATTATAATGAATATGAGGTTTTTATGGATGAAATGTATAACAATTACGCCCATATTTCCTTCCAGCCGCGCTGGAAATTAACTCCTAAAATCTACTATTTCCTGGGCCAATGCAATGCGTTCATACAGGCCATATCCAAAACGCCGATCCGCCCGGATTATAAGCAGAAGCTCAAGTTGGTTTCCTTGAGCCGAGGCGCCCAGGCGACCACCGCCATAGAAGGCAACACGCTGACCTTGGAGGAAGTGGAAAAAGTTCAAGCAGGCAAACGACTGCCCTTGGGTAAGGAATACATGGAGAAGGAAGTGGCCAATATCCTCAATGCTCTCAACCTTATCCTTGAGGACGTCGTGGCTGAGAAAAAGATCATACCGATCACGCCGGAACTGATTTGCGGGTACCACCGCATGATCGGTATCGGTCTGGGAGACAATTTCAAAGCCATCCCCGGCAAAATCCGGACCGGTAATGTTACCGTGAGTAATTACCGCGCGCCGGGATTCGAACGCGTGGAAAGATATCTGGAACAGTTGTGTGATTGGATGAAAATCCACTTCCATTTTTCTCAGGGGCAGTCGTTCATAGAAACGGTGCTGCAGGCCATCGTCACCCATGTTTATATCGCCTGGATCCATCCTTTCGGGGACGGCAACGGCCGCACGGCGCGGCTTCTGGAATTCTATCTCCTTATCCGGGCCGGCGTGCCGGACATCGCCTCCCATGTATTGTCCAACCATTACAACGAGACACGGGATGAGTATTATCGCCAAATAGAAAGCGCCACCAGGAAAAATGATTTGACTGAATTCATAGAGTACGCGGTAACGGGTTTTACACGGGGTCTGCTTGCCACATTGCTAACCGTACAGGAAAATCAACTTGTCATCAGTTGGACTAATTATATTTATGAACAATTCGATACCAAAAAGGGCCGGGGCCAGGCCGTCCGGGCGAACAAGAACAAACGGACGATCCTACTCAATACGCCGCATGACAAGTCCCTGCCCCTGGATGAATTGAAAAGACATGCTTCCGCCATTGCCGTTATTGCCGACAGCGTTACGCCCCGAAGCTTCCTCCGCTATCTGGAAGAACTAATCGAGCAAGGGTATTTGGAAAAAACGAAAGACGGGTACCGCGCCAAGGCCGAAATCCTGAGCGCGTACATGGCCTTAAGCGTCGATCAAGAAGCACCGTAATGGAACCGGGAAATCTGCCACGTATTTGGATTAACTCGCCGTGAAGTTTCGACCACCAAAGAGTCCCTACCGACAATCCCGGCCGAAACTTCCAGCAACTTTCCACAACTATATATGCCGGCACCTAAAAAGCGGTGGAAAGTTGCCTGAATTCCTCCCGCGTTTTCCGGTCCACCGTGTCGAAGGGGCAGGCGAAATTGATGCAGACGGCACAATACAGTTTTCCCAGGAAGACCTTAAACAAGGTCACGGCCAGTATAAACAGCGGCAGGGTGCCGTCAAGCAGGAAGAACCGCACAGGATAGGCGAACACGAGAAACATTCCGGTGATGCCCAGAATCATGGCGGGCATAACCAGGGCCAGAAAGCGGACCAGCTGTTTCATGCTGAAATGACAGTTGACCCGGCCGCCGACGTCACAGCCGGCGCAATCCTTTTTCGTACACGTGCTCAATGGCTGTTGGGGATCCAGAAACATCCGGCTCACTGCTTTTCTCCTTTTATCCGGCGGCGGGGAGGTAAGCCGCGTTCCGGGCGGGCGGCTTGTATAATACATTCCAGACATGGTACGTTATTTTTACATCATCGAGCAGCGGAGATGATATGGTATGAATAACACATATATGCCACTGACGCCCCCCTCCTGGACCCTGGAAGAAAAAACCGGCCTGACCATGCAGGTGCTGGGGACCGGGAAAAAGGCGCGGCCCATGCGGGGCCGTTTCCCGGCACGATGCATTGATTCCTGCGTTCAGATACTATTCCGCCTTATCATCCCCGTCAACCAGGCACTCCCCGCGGCCGCACGCTGGGACCAGCTGCGGAAGGGATTCTTCCGCTTCGGGTCCGTCAGTCGTCTTCTGGGCCGCCTCCCTCTGTTGGGGAATCTGCTGGTCGGCACGGCGGGCCGGCTGGTCAGCCGCATGACGGTCCGTAATGCATTTTGGGGAATCAACCCGCGGCCGCTCCGCCGGCCTGAAGCCATCGCCAATGAATATCTCAAATTCGCGGAAGGCATCGGTCTGGAAATCGATTACCAACACAGCTCGGCCGGGGAAGACGCCGCCCTGGTCTGCGTGTCGCACTGTTCGGCCGGGGTATTCAAGGAGTTCCCCCGGCGCGTCTGCCGGGCCATGAACGAAATGGACCATGAAATCGTCCGCCTGCTGGGCGGCGTGCTGGAGACCACTCAAACCATCGCCGCCACCGGCCGTTCCTGCCGCTTCCGGATCAGCACCACAAGGTCAAAGTGAACTCTGTTGTAAAATTCCTACGCGAGTTCAATGGCTGGTAATTGAAATTGCCGCGATTTAACTTCCATGCTATAGTGGGCCCGATTCATACATGAGGTTGCACAAAAGCATCTGGCGTGCCCCCGGGCATGATCCGCGAACACGGAGTGCCTGAAGGAGAATTGGACGTGAATTACAAAGATTTCGGCCGCACCGGCCTCAAGCTTCCCCCGGTGATTTTCGGCACCAGCTGCCTGGGCAACCTGTACCAGGCCATACCCGAACCCGTCAAACTGGAGACCATCCAAGAGATGTTCCGGCACGTGCCGCCCCCGGTGGCCCTGGACTCGGCCGGCAAATACGGCGCCGGCCTGGCCCTGGAAGTGATCGGGCGGGGGTTGCGCGAGCTGGGAATCCCCGGCGAGCGGGTGGTGATCAGCAACAAGCTCGGGTGGCGACGTGTGCCGCTGCAAACGCCGGAGCCGACCTTTGAGCCGGGCGTCTGGGCCGGCCTGGCCAATGACGCCGTCCAGGACATCAGTTATGAAGGAATTCTCAGGTGTTGGGAGGAAGGCTGCCGGTTGTTGGGAGAGGACCATGCGCCGCAGCTGGTGTCGGTGCACGATCCGGATGAATACCTGGCCGGGGCCGCGTCCCCGGACGACCGGCGGAAACGGCTGGGCGATATTACGGAAGCGTACCGGGCGTTGCTGGAACTCAAACAGCGGAAAAAAGTGAAGGCGGTGGGCGTGGGGGCCAAAGACTGGCGGGTCATCCGGGAACTGGCCGACGACCTGCCCCTGGATTGGGTGATGCTCGCCAACAGCCTGACCGTCTATGCTCATCCGGCGGAGCTGCTGGAGTTCATGGACGGCCTCAACCGGCGGGGCGTGGCCATTATCAACTCGGCCGTGTTCAACGCCGGATTTTTAACCGGCGGCGATTACTTCAACTATCGAAAACTGGATCCCCGGGCCGCGGCGGACCGGCCTATCTTTGAGTGGCGTGAAAAATTCTTCGCCCTTTGCCGCCGGCACGAGGTATCACCGGCCAACGCCTGCGTTCGGTTCGGCCTGTCGCCGCCGGGCGTGGTGAGCGTGGCGCTCAACACCAGCAAGCCGGAACGCATCCGGGATAATGTGGCCGCGGTCGACGCCGTTATTCCTCCGGAATTCTGGAAGGCGCTTAAAGCCGCCGGCTTGATCGCGGCTGAGTTTCCGTACGTGGGCTGAGGACCGGACGGCGGGCGCCGGCCCGGACTGACGCCACTCCGCCATTGGTCTCCGCCCGGTGACACACGCCGCGGGAAGAAGAGGTACGCGAATGAAAATCGACGCTCATCAGCATTTTTGGCGCTACACCACGGCCGATTACGGGTGGATCGGGGACGACATGCGCGTGCTGCAAAAGGACCACCTGCCGCCCGATCTGGCTCCCCTGGCCCACAGCGCGGGCGTGGAGGGCACGGTCGCCGTGCAGGCCCGCCAAAGCCTGATCGAAACCGAGTGGCTGCTGGATCTGGCCGGGCAATATCCCCTGATTCGCGGGGTGGTCGGCTGGGTTGATCTGTGCAGCCCCGCGGCGCGGGACCAATTGGAGCGCTTCGCGGCCGACCCCAAGTTCGTCGGGGTGCGTCACGTGGTGCAGGAGGAGCCCGACGACCGGTTCATGCTGCGCGACGACTTCCGGCGCGGTATCGGCCTGTTGGCGGAAAT
The DNA here is from genome assembly GCA_964419695.1 of uncultured Spirochaetaceae bacterium. Lineage (GTDB taxonomy): Bacteria > Spirochaetota > Spirochaetia > SZUA-6 > RPPD01 > JAFGSW01. The sequence continues at coordinate 5,912 of CAYQRT010000080.1, forward strand.
GGGGTTGACCTACGATATTCTCATTTTCCCGCGTCACCTGCCGGCGGCCCGCGAACTGGCCGCTCAATTCCCCGGGCAGCGCTTTGTGCTCAACCATATCGCCAAACCTTTGATAAAATCCGGCCGGATCGCCCCCTGGGACGACGGGATCAGGCGGCTGGCCGCGCTGCCGAACGTCTTCTGCAAAGTGTCGGGCATGGTGACCGAGGCCGACTGGCAAGCCTGGCGGGCGTCCGATTTCAAACCGTACCTTGACATTGTCTTTGAGGCCTTCGGCCCGGCGCGGCTCATGTTCGGCTCGGACTGGCCGGTGTGCACCGTGGCCGGGTCATACGACCGCGTGCACCGGCTGCTCGCCGATTATACGCAGCAATTCTCCCCGGCCGAACAGGCCCTGATCTGGGGCGACACCGCCCGCACCTGCTACGGATTGGAGTAAGATCGTGAAAGCAGTCTCGTTAACCGCGCCCGGAAAAATCAGCATCATCGACGTCCCCCCTCCCCCCATGGGACCGGAGGATGTGTTGGTGAACGTTCATTACGTCGGCCTGTGCGGCTCCGACTTGAACGCCTACCGCGGGCTCATGCCCATGCTCACCTATCCCCGCATCCCGGGGCACGAAATCAGCGGAACCATCGCCGCCACAGGCGACCGCGTTCCCGCCGCGCTCCACGCGGGGGACAAGGTGACGCTGTCGCCCTACACCAATTGCGACGTGTGCCCCGCCTGCCGCGCCGGGCGGCCCAACTGCTGCCAGTTCAACCAGACCCTGGGCGTGCAGCGCGACGGCGCGCTCACCGGCCAGATAGCCGTTCATTACGGCAAGGTCTTCGCCGACAACGATCTGACGGCGGAGGAATTGGCCCTGGTGGAGCCGTTGAGCGTCGGGTACCACGCGGCCAACCGGGGACGGGTCGGCGAAAGCGACACGGTCCTGGCGCTGGGGTGCGGCACGATCGGCATGGGGGTGGTGGCGGCCGCGGCGCGCAAGGGCGCCACGGTTATCGCCGTGGATATCGACGAGGCGAAGCTGGCGGACGCGCGCACGTTCGGGGCCCAGCACACCATTAATTCCTCCCGGCATAATGTGCTGGAGGCGGTGAAGGAGCTGACGCACGGCGCAGGGGTCAACGTGGCGATCGAGGCCATCGGCCTGCCGGACACCTTCCGGCTGGCCGTCACGGCCGCGGCCTTCGCCGGGCGGGTGGTGTACGTCGGCTACGCCAAAAAGGAAGTCACCTACGATACGACCGATTTTGTGCGCAAAGAGCTGGACATTATGGGAGCCCGCAACGCCCTGCGCGTTTTTCCGGCGGTGATGAAGATGATCGGCCGGCGCCGGCAGCCGTTTACCGACCTGATCAGCCGGACGTATGCCTTTGACCAAACGGCCCAGGCTTTGGCTGATTGGGACGCGGCCCCGGGAAAATTCACCAAAATCCTGATTTCCCTTGAATAATCCCGCTCCCCTCAGGAGAAAAACGGGCTTCCCGCTTGAGTACCCCGGGCGAGCGGCTTGATAATGTAAGGCGCTGGTGCTATGCTTATTCCCGAAGATAGACACGGCGAAAGGGAAAACTGCTCAACATGGTTTGTCGGACGCCGTGAGAGCCTTCTGTCTATTGCCGGACGACAGCTGGAGGTTGTCGCGGGAAACCAACGTACCACACGAATCAATCAGTAGACGTAAGAAGTCTTTTTTTTCAGTATTGCCACCCCGGGGAGCTGTTATGCTAAAAGGAATTCCGGCCATACTCAATCCCGACATGTTGAAGATCCTTATGGAGATGGGGCATGGTGACGAGGTCGTGATAGCGGACGGCAACTTTCCGGCGGCCAGCGTTGCTCAAAAGCTGGTACGGGCGGACGGAAACGGCGCGGGAGACGTTCTGGATGCGATTCTGAGGTTCTTTCCTTTGGATCAATATGTAACACTTCCGGCAGGGCTTATGAGCGTCGTACAAGGCGATACCATTACACCGACCATTTGGAACGCATACAGGAAAATCATACGAAGATATGAACCGGCCTTCACGGATTTCGAAATGATTGAGCGTTTTGATTTCTATGAAAGGGCAAGAAAGAGCTACGCCGTTATTGCCACCGGGGAAACCGCGCAGTATGCCAACATCATCTTAAAAAAGGGCGTCGTAAGGGCATAACATACTATCAGGAGTAATGATGATGGCCAACTATAAATTATTACTTGTTGATGATGATGATATAATCAGGGAAGAAATCAAGGATCACATTAAGTGGGAAAAACTCGGATTTGATTTTGTCGGCGGCTGCGTCGACGGGAGGCAGGCCCTCAAGGAAATCTCACTCACACCGCCGGATGTCATCCTGGCTGATATCTGCATGCCCCACATAGACGGCCTCGAACTTGCCCACAGAGTCTCCGAACGATACCCGAAAACAAAAACAATCATCCTGACGTGCTATGACAAGTTTGATTACGCGCAAAAAGCGGTTAAGCTGAATGTCTACGATTTTCTTTTAAAACCGGTCACCCCCCTGGCATTGATTAAAATCCTTAAAAAGATTAAGAAGGTTCTGGATAGGGAAAAAAAGGAAGCCGAAGCGCTCATGCAGCTCAATCAAAAGATGACGGAAAGTATTCCCATCGTCAAAGAGCATTTTTTGAAAAAATTAATTTCCAACAGGATCAACCAACGCGATATTCAGAGTTTTGATTTTTATTCCATAAAATTCGGTTCTAGTAATTTTCTGGCGATGGTCCTGGAAATAGATACGATCACGAGCGGGAAAAACGCCGGCGCTCCCGGTATGGCCGAAAAGCTTTCCGCCGACGTTTTCAATACATGCAGCCGGGTTATTGAGAGGTGCGGCTGCACATCGGACCTGTTATTCGATAATGAAGGGCATCTCACGCTCCTTCTCAACGCTGAAACAATCGAAGCACTCAGGGGAATCAAGCTCGATCTGGCGGAAAAAATAAGAAAACACATTGAAACCACCTGCGCCTGCACGGCGACCATCGGTATCGGTACGGAATGCGGGAACCTGTTTGATATTCCGGCTTCGTATCAAAACGCCAGAGAGGCGCTGAAATATCGCTTCCAGTTTGGGGCCAACCGTATTCTAAATTACGAGGATTGTGCCGCGGAACAACCGGAGGTGGAGCTCACATCAAGAGATTGGGGAAAGGAGATTTCACTGTCGCTCAAAACCCGGCTCCCTGAAATAACGGAAAACGTCATTATGGAAATGATCCGGGAACTGAAATCAAACCACGTTTCACTCAAGAAATGTTATACGTGTCTGGAAATGGTTATTGCTTCCATTTATTCCATACTCGAAGAATTGGCAATCAATGAGAAACTGATCTTCGGCGACATCGACAATCTGTTTAACTATTTCAATGAATTAAAAACCCTCGACGCCATCGAAGCATGGCTCCTGGGCATTTCCGAGAAAATCAACCGCGCCCTCATCGCGCAAAAGGGCGCCAGCGAGAAAAAAAAGATATGCGAGGCGATAGAGTTTATCAAGGCGCATTATGAGAAAGATTTGACGCTATCCTTGATTTGTTACCAGGCGGGCATGAGTAAAAGCAAATTCAGCCTGTTGTTCAAAAAATACACCGATCAGACGTTTATAGAATTTCTCACCTCAGTCCGGCTTGAAAAATCAAAGCAGTTGCTTAAAACCACAAATATGAAATCGTATGAGATCGCTTTGACCGTCGGCTTCAAGGACCCGCATTATTTTGCCTTTATTTTCAAGAAAGGCACCTGCATGACCCCCACACAATTTAAAAATGCCTAGCACCGCCGCGATGAAAAAGAAAAAATTCAGAAGTATTCAAACCAATATTGCGGTTGTATTTTCATCATTCTTTATTATCGTGATATTAATAACCGGGATCGCTTTCTACGTTTTTTCCGAGAAACTGATACAGGATATCTCATTAAGTTATACGGTGAAACTGGTTGACCAGGTGTATAACAACATCAATTCATATATCCAATACATGAAGCACATTTCAAATATCATAAACAACAACAAGGACATACAAGAATACCTTTTCAAGGATACGCAATTCGACAACACCAAACGTTTGAGCTATGAAGACAAGATAAGCAATCTCATGAAATCCATTCAGCAGACCCGCAATGACATTAATCTTATTATGATTTTCGGATTTAACGGGGAGATCATTTCAAACCGGCCGGAAATTCGCATCAAGGCGTTTTTGGATTATAAAAACCAGGATTGGTATACCAGCGCCTTGCATTCCGGCGGGGACTCCATTATCAGCTCATCCCACATACAAAATTTTTATGTGCGTGAATACCGGTGGGTGGTCAGCTTAAGCAGGAAAATCTATTCCACACAAGACGATTCTCCGTTGGGAATATTGCTTATCGATTTGAATTTCAATGTCATCAAGGATCTCTGCAGCAGCGTTTTCAACGAAAAACAAGGCTATTTCTTTATTGTCGATGACGTAGGCAGGCTGATTTATCATCCTTACCAGGAATTGATTTATAGCGGCATCAGAACGGAGTTGCTGGAAAAAGTGAATTCCATGTCGGAGGGGAGCTTTATTTTCCAGGAAAATGAATTAAAAAAACTGTATAGAGTAAAATCCTCGCCGGATTCAAACTGGAAGATCGTCGGCGTCACGTTTTTAAATGAATTCGTCGTCAGGAATGAAATCATACAGCCCTATTACATCATTCTGGGCGTTTCGTCGATTCTCGTCATCGTGATCATTTCACTCCTGCTTTCCAAACGCATCTCACGGCCGATAAAGAATCTTCGCTATTCCATGAGAGAGGTGGAAAACGGCAACTTCGATATTTCAGTTGTTGAAAAGACCCCGAACGAGATCGGCGAGCTGGAGCGTGATTTCAACATTATGATCTGTAAAATCAAAGAGTTGATGCATGAAATAGTGGTCGAACACGAACATAAAAGAAAAAGCGAAATTGAGTCGCTGCAAGCCCAGATCAATCCCCATTTTTTATACAATACGCTGGACTCGATAATCTGGCTCGCCGCCAATAAAAAAAGCCGGGAAATCCTGAAGATGACTTCAGCGCTCTCCTCGCTGTTGCGAATCGGGATCAGCAAAGGAGAGTCTTTCATCTTTATCAGAGAAGAAATCGAACATATCAAAAGCTACCTCACTATTCAGAAGCTCAGATACCGGGAC
>CAYQRT010000081.1:0-11041 GCA_964419695.1 uncultured Spirochaetaceae bacterium
CCGGCGCCCATGCCCTGTTCAACCTGGGGGTGTGGCTGGTGGGGTATTTTGTGGTGCGGTTGTGACGGCCGACAAACCAAGGAAGGCGCCAGTGCCTCCGTAGCGACGCGGCGGACACGGAGGAAGACAGGGGGCGTGTCCGGAAAAACTATCATTCAGCCTGGTACACAATCTTTTTCGTTGACGGCTACGGAAACCATTTTTCATTTATTTCCAGCCGGATTTGACAATAATTCATGGTCCGGATACCCTCCCCTTATGTTCTTCTCTATACTGCCCACGGACTGGTTCACAGTCGGCATTATCGCCGTTTTTCTTATGCCCATCGTGATTATCGACCTGGAACGTTTTACCATACCGAATAGTCTGGTTCTACCGGGGATTGCGGTGCTTTTCGGCTATTATGCATTGACCGCTGCCGGAAAAATCCTGCCCGCCCTTGCCCATGGCGCGCTGGCTTTTTTTATTATCCTGGTGTTCTGGTTCTTTTCCAAAAAACAGATAGGGCTGGGTGACGCCAAGTTGTCATTTTTTCTAGCCGCCGGGCTGGGCTTCTTTGAATGGTGGGGTGTGCTGCTGGTGGCCTCTTTCTCGGCCATGATGTACGGCCTGCTTAATGTGAAAAGCGGCCGCCTGACTATGAAAAGTAAACTCCCGCTGGCGCCCTTTTTCGGTTTGGGAGCGGGAGTGATTATCTGCCTAAAATCCTTGCTGGCCATAATTTCCCCTTCCCTCTTCAACTGAATTTCCTGTACCGAAAGCGAAATTTACGTCAATCTGACGTAAATTTGCGCGTGAAAGCGGCGCAAATCGCGATATAGTATGTGGAGTTCTGAAAAAATGAATAATCTGCGACAGAAATGCAGAAGTTGACTGGGGAGGCATGATTATTTCAGCCTTAATATTGAAAGGAATGGTTAATTTTGATAGAATATAACAGACAACCTATATGAACAGATTCACATTTAGAGTAATACTATTTTCACTTATTTTTTCGGCCGGCTCTGTCTCTTTGCGTGCCCAGGTCATTCCGGAAATGGCGTTCACCAATGCCGAGATTCCGGATATCCTGGTGGCGCTTTCCAACGCCACGGGTAAATCCATCATTCCCGACGAGACCGTCCACGGAGCGGCCACCTACTCCTTCAAGGACGAACTGGAGTTCGAAAAGGGTCTCGAGATCTTCCTTTCCACCTATAAATTGTACTACCGCGTAGAGAACAACATCTACTACGTTTCCCGCATCAGGACCACGTACGACGCCGAAAAGACCGCCCTTACCATGGACGCCGAGGACGTGGACCTGGTCTATCTGATCAGGGCCGCCTCCAAAGCCATGAACATCACGGTCATGGACGAATCGCTCCCCTCAGGCCGGATAACCGTTCACGCCAAGTCCATGAAGGCCGAAGATCTTCTGGGCATGTTGTTGGCCAAATTCCCCGAATATTATGTGGAAAAACGGCAAGGATATTTTCTGGTCAGGAGACAAGCCCAGGACCGCGGCGGCGGTTCCTCCGGACCGGTCCTGTTTTCCGAAGCCGGGGGGAAATACAACTTAAGCATCCAGAAAGCCAGGTTCAGGGACCTTATCAAGTCACTTTTCCTCAAGGCGGGGCTGGAATACCAGAATTTTTCCCGCAAGGACCAGATCCTGGAGGATTTGCGCTTTTCCAACAAGACGTTCGACGAAATGCTGCGCCTCCTCCTGGAACAGATGAGTATGGACTACCAGCACGTGGGCAACGTGTATTACCTGTTCGAAATTTCCCAGCGGGACATCATGAAAAAGTATTCCATTACTTCGATCATTCCGCTCAACAACCTGGGCATCCGGGAATTCCAGAAACTGCTGCCGTCCGATTTGTCATCCAGCAAACTTTATAAATTCGACGAAGGCAACAACGCGGTCATTCTCAACGGATCAATTGAGGAAATCGGCCCCATCAGGGAATTTATCAAGGAAATCGACCGGCCCAATAACAATCTAAAGTACTACCTCTACACCCTCGATTACCTGGAAGCCAAAAACATCAAGGCGGTGATTCCCCAGTCCCTGCGCTTCGGTGAACCGGTCGTGATCCCCAATTCCAATTCCTTCCTGGCCCTGCTTACCGAGGAAAGCAAACCCGGCTTTGACGAGTTTATCGCGGCCGCCGATATGCGTCCCGATTCCCATTTCATCAGACTGAAATACATCAAGTCCGAAGATCTGGTTAAAACGCTTCCCCCTTCGGTGGTGAAGGAAAACATTGTGGTCACGGGCGAACCGTCCGGAATTTTTTTCACCGGTTCGGAGGAAAAATACAAGGCGTTTCTGAGGGAACTCGACCATATGGACCGCCCGACCCCGCAGATCCAGTACAAGGTGCTCGTGATCCAGTACGACCGGGACGACGGCCTGGATACGTCGGCTTCCTCCAAGGTCAAGGTACCGGAAGTGACCGACGCCGCGGATGAAACCGACGACTTCAAGGTGGGCCGCGCCATCGCCGCGGTGGGTAATTTTTCGGACATTCTCAATCTCAGTTTCGACATCATGGGCAATTTCGGATTCCAGTTCGGCAGCACCCTTAACGCCAAACTGTCCGACAACACGGCGCGCGTATTCATCGACACCACCTTGAGCGGGGTATCGGGACAGGAAATCAAGTTCCAGAATACCGAGACGTCGCGCTTTTCGGAGGTGGAACTGGTGCCGGGATCGACCACCGCCACCACGACCAAAACCATAGAGGTGTCTTCCGGTCTCATCATAAACGTCAAGGGCTGGATTTCGGGCGACGGCATGATCAGCATGGACGTCAACGCCACGGTCTCCGAACAGTCCCAGGGCGAGGGGACCAACGCCCTGCCCCGCACCAGCGAGAAGGTGGTCAACTCGCACGTGCGCACCCGGTCCGGCGAACCGCTCATCATCGGCGGCCTTATTTACCAGAAGGTCACCAAGGACATTACCAAAGTGCCGGTGCTGGGCGACATACCCCTGTTGGGCCTGCTCTTCCAGTCGCATACTGAAAAGGTCAAGAACATTGAAATGGTCATCTACCTGGTACCCGTTCTTCAGTTCGAAAAAGCCGGCCAGGACGTCCGGGCGCTGGCCATGGAACGCTACTATACATTGTTCATCCTGCCGGCCATGCAGACTTCCCGGTAAAGGGCGACGGACATGCGCACGCCCCTGCCGATCCATGACGCCGATGCGGGCATTGCCAGCCTGGCGGACTACAAGCCGCTTCCCCAAGGGGAACAGCAGTATTCCCTCGAATTTATAGAAGCCAACACGGCCATCGTGCTCCGGGAGACGGCGGACAGGTTCGACGTGGGCCTCTGTAATCTGGACAACATCGAATTACGGGAGAACCTCTCCCACTTTCACGGCAAATCGGTTCGGTTTTTTAAAATCGAAAAATCGGACCTGGCCGCCTACCTGGCGGAAAAAATGTCCGACGGCGACGCGTCCGCCGCCTACAAGGAACAGGGGCGGACCGACAAGATCCTGCTTGATAAGCTGGCCAATGACGCTCCCATCATCAACCTGCTCAATTCCATCATGATCGAGGCCATCCGCAAAAACGCCTCGGATATCCATATCGAGTGCTTCACCGACAACGCGGTGGTGCGGTACCGTATTGACGGGTACCTGAAGACGGTGCTGACCCTGGATAAGGAAAAATTTCCGGCCGTCGCCTCCCGCATCAAGATCATGGCCAACCTGAACATCATGGAGCGGCGCCTGCCCCAGGACGGACGCATCACCGTGCACCTCGAAGACGACATCATCGATTTGCGCGTCTCCATCGTGCCGGTGGCTGAAGGGGAATCGGTGGTTCTGCGCCTGTTCAATAAAAAGAAAAACCCGCTCGCCATCGATCAATTGGGTCTGCCCCCCAAGGAACTGGGCATCCTGCGGGAACGCGCCGAACGGCACCACGGGCTCATCCTGGTCACCGGCCCCACGGGCAGCGGCAAGACCACCACCCTTAACGCCGTGCTGCGGGAGATCAAGTCGGATACGCGGAAGATCATCACCATTGAAGACCCGATCGAATACGTCATAGACGGCATCAACCAGATCCAGACCAATGAAAAAATCGGATTGACGTTCGACTCCATCCTGCGCCGCGTCCTGCGCCAGGACCCGGATATCATCATGGTGGGCGAAATCCGCGACGCCCAAACCGCGGAGCTGGCGATCCGCGCCTCGCTCACCGGCCACCTGGTCTTCTCCACCCTGCACACCAACGATTCCGTCTCCGCCATCAGCCGCCTTAAAAACATGGGCGTGGAGCCCTTCCTGCTGGCCGCGGTGTTCCGCGCCTCCCTGGCCCAGCGTCTGGCCCGGCGCATCTGTCCCGAATGCCGCCAGAAGACCCCGGCCGCGCCGGCCAAGATCTCCCTCCTCAAGCAGTTCGGCTACAACCGGCGCACCCTGTACCGCGGCAAGGGCTGCGACGCCTGCGGCGGCACCGGGTTCCGCGGCCGCACCGGCCTCTTCGAGATTTGCACGCCGGACGAAACGGTGGAGGACATGATCGTCAAGAACGTGCGTGAGACCGAAATAAAGAATTACCTGATTTCCCGGGGCATGAAGACCCTGCTCCAGTCCGGGCTGGACAAGGCGGCGGCGGGCGAAACCACCATTGACGAAGTGGAAAGGGTGGTGACCGCCTGATGCCGATTTTTACCTGCCGGGTCTCCGATAAAAAGGGCGCCGTCACGGAAATTACCAGGGAGGCCTCGTCCGAGGACGCCCTGCTGCGCGAACTCCAGACGGCGAATCTGTTTCCCGTCTCCATTTCCGTCCGGGAAGAAAAGGACGGCGGTCAATCCGCCGGGGTCAAGCGCTTCAAGGCCCGGGCCATTCTGGATTTCACCGCCACCACCGGCCTGCTTCTCTCCTCCGGCCTCTCCCTCAAGGACAGCCTGCAGGTGGCGCTTACCATCTTCACCAAGGGCCATGAACACCAGATCATTTCCCGTATTCTGGACAAACTCAACAAGGGCGCCTCGTTCTACAACAGCCTCACGGAAATGGGCGATAACTTCCCCCCCCTCTATCGGGGTTTGGTGCGCATTGGAGAAAAAATCGGATCCCTGGACACCATTTTTAACCGTCTCTCCCGCTACCTGGCGGATAGCAAGAAAATCCGGGACAAGGTGTCGGGGGCGCTCATCTACCCCCTCTTGATCCTCATTCTCGTGATCGCGGGCGCGCTCGTTATGACTTTCGTGGCCTTCCCGGCCATTACCTCGGTATTCAGCCAGATGGGTGCCAGGGAGGCGGCGCAGATCCAGATGCGCCTTTTCGTCTATAACGTGGTGATGGGCGTGGTTTTGGCCGCGGCCCTGGCGGCCGTCATGGGATTCGGAGCGCTGCGCCTGGTCCGGCGGCGAGGAGGGGCGACCGGGGAGAAGATCGACCGGCTGCTCCTGGCCCTGCCCGTGGGGGGACGCATTATTCTCTACCGGGAAACTCTCAACTTCCTGTTCGCCATGGAGACGCTGACCGGTTCCGGGTATTCCATCGAGGAGGCGCTCAAAGAGGCGTCACTCGTCCTGAAAAACCTGGCCATGAAGTCCGCCGTTGATACGATCCGCGAGAGAGTCATCCGCGGGGATTCGATCGCCACGGCCTTCGGGGAACAGAAGATTTTCCCCGAACGTATTTCTCAATGGCTTCACGTGGGCGAACGATCCGGCCAGGTGGAAAAAGTCTTCTCCGAACTTACCAATTATTACCAGGGGGAAATCGACCGCTGGACCACGCGCTTCATGTCCCTGATCGATCCGTTGTTGATGATCGTGGTGGGCGGCGCCGTGGCGTCGTTCGTCTTTCTCTTCCTGCTTCCCATCTTTTCAATGGCGGGCGGCTTGCTGAGGCAGCCCTGATATGGAGGAATAGCATAATGAAAAAACCGAATCGGATGAAACGGCTGTGGGCCAAGGCGTTCCCGGCTCCGGGCTCGCCGCGGAAACGCGAACGCGAGGCGGGGCTGACGCTCGTGGAAACAATCATTGTCGTGGCTATTATCGTCGCCTTCGCCGCCGGCGCCATGATCATGCTCGGCCCGGTGCTTTTTGCGGGCAAGGACGCGGCGGCCAAAAACCAGATCGCGACCTTCGTCCAGGCCCTTGAGGTATACAACCTGCAATGCGGCAATTATCCCACGGAGGAACAGGGATTAGCGGCCCTGGTCAAAAAACCGACGATTGAACCCTCCCCCGAGGGGTGGCGCGGGCCGTACTTGAGCAAGTCGGAACTGCCCAAGGACCCGTGGGGCACCGAGTACAAGTACATGCTTCCCGGGCCCGAGGGCATGCCGTACGGCATCGTCTCCTACGGCGCGGACGGCAAGGAAGGCGGCGAAGGTGACGCCAAAGATATCTCGTCGTGGCAATAAGAAGCGTCGCCGCGGTCAGGGCGGCTACGTGTTGATTTCGCAGGTGATCGGCGTCATCATCGGCGCGCTGGCGTTCGCCGCCATGGCCGGCTCCATCGCCCTGGTGGTGAAAAACGCCGCCGGCCTGAAAACTGAACTCACCACGGGCATGGAACAACGCAACGCGTCCGCCGTGGAAATGAAAACATTGTTCGGGAAAGAATAGGCCATGAAGCGCACCAGGTACGAAGAGACACCGGCGCGCCGCGGATCGGCCGGCCGCGCGGGCGAAGGCCGCCGGGCCGTCGCGGGCCAGGCGGGTTTCACGCTGGTGGAGGCGATCATCGCCGTGGCCGTTTTCGGCGTTCTGATCACGGCCGTAACCGGGGCCACGGTCACGGCCATCCGCGCCCTCACCGCCGCCTACGCCGACCTGCGTTTCACCTCCACCCTCAGCCTGACGGAACACGAGCTGCGGTCGCGGGCGGCCTCCGTCAGATTCCCCTTCTGGTATAAAGAGCTGCCTGACATTGACGGTGAAGAACGGCTGTCGCTCCCCTACGTGGACGGCGACAAAACCCGGACCCTGGAGGTGATTTTTGCCGACTCGTTGTTGACCGTCGGTGTCGGGGCCGCGTCTGAAGACGAGCCCGCGGACGATCCCGGGGCCCGCCGCGTCTTCTCCGGTTATTCCGCGGCCGCCTGGGCGTACCTCAAAAACCAAGAGGAAGAAATCGTGGGACTTTCCTTCACGCTGACGAGTGAAGCCTATCCGGAACGACAGATCATCATCAACACCCGCTTCGGCGGCCTGCCCCTGGGGGAGGTGGGCGAATGAAATCCGCAGGCAACGCCTCCGTGGCGGTTCTCATCCTGGTATTCTCACTTTCGGTCATTTTTCTGGCCGTGGCCGCGTTTTCCGGCTCCCTGGCCCGCCTGCTGACGGGCCTCTCGCTAGACGGGAACGAACGCGCCCTGCTGGCGGAAGAGGCGCGGAAGACCATCCAACTCCTCTGCCAGGACCCAACGCCGGAAGCCGACTCCCCGCTGGACCCGGTATGGGCCGAGATCGCCGTTCCCTCCCTGCCGGACGCCTCGGTGAGCCTCAAGGACCTTTCCAGCCGGATCAACCCCAATTCGGCGCTGGACCGCCTGCTGCAGGCGGTCAACGCCTACCGGTCCGGCGTATCCTATGAAGCCTTCCACAAATACAGGCTGGAGGAAGGGCCCCTGACCGATCTAGAACGCACGGGCGCCGATTTTTTCAGGGAAGAATTGCTGGACAAGTTTTTCACCGGGTACGCTTTTTTCAATGTAAACACGGCGAACGAAAGCATGCTCTTTCGGATGTACGAAATCCGGACGGGCGTCAAAGCCACCAGCACCACCTTCGCGAGTGCCGTCAGAAACAAGAGAACCGCCAAGGCCTTTTTCACCCAGAACGACCTGAAAACCCTGCTGGGCGGCGAAGCGGACAACCTCTATCCCTATATATCGGCCCTACCGGAAATGAACGTCAATCTGATGGACCCGGACCTCCTGGGAGCGGTGTTGGGCATGGCTAAAAATGTCTTCAAGCTGGAATTGAAGGGCAACCCCAAGGATGCTATACTTGCAATGAGGGCGGGTACGGAAATCACGAACGACCGCCTGGCCGCGCTGATCCGGCCCAAATTCAAGGGAACTATTCTGGAGTCGTATCTGGGCTGCCGGACCTGGTTCTGGGGAATCACCGTCGCCCGTTCCGGCGCGGTGTACCGGGCGGTGGCGGTGCGGCTGCCGGCCCCGCCCGGGCGGCCCGACAAGGAGCCGCGTTTCCGGCTTTTGGAGGAAACGTTCGCCAAGGCGGAGGCCGCGCCTGAGAAAATGGAAGAAACGGAAACAAACGATGAGTAAGTACGCTTACGCGGTGGTGGACAGCTTCAAGGAACCGCTCATGGTTTTTCCCAAGGGAACGTCCCTCTCCCCGGACGCCTCCGGGATCAACAAGGACGACTCCCATACCATTCTCATGTCGCGTACGGACTTCACGGTCAAGGTGGTGGAAGTGCCCCCCCTGCCCGACGACCAGCTGCGCCCCATGCTCGCCTACCGCATCAAATCGCTCCACCCCGGGGACCCGGCCCGGACTGTCTTCGATTACCAGCTTATAACCCGGGATGAGAACCGCTTTGCCGTGCTGTTTATTACCCGGCAGGCGGTGCGCGATTCGTACCGCCACCTGGGCGAGAAAAACCTTTTCATCCTCCCCTTCCACCTGATGAAGCGCGACATCCTGAAAAACACCGCGCCCGAGGCCTATTTCCTCTTCTGGCACCGGCACTGGATCGACATCTTCGCGGTCAGGAACGGCCGGCCGGACGCCTCCTACGTGATCCGCCGCACCACGGCCCTGAAAAGCGATCTGAACAAGATCATGAAACTGCTGGCGCCGGCGGACGACGCCGCCCCCTTTACGCACTACTGCGCCGGGGAGGAGTCATCCAACCTGCGGGAGCGTTTCTCCGCGGCCGGCCGCCTTCATCAGGCCCGGTACATAACCTTTGATGATCTTTTCCAGTACGATATCCCCGGCCGGGAGACCGTATTCCTGAACAGGCACCCCCTCACCCTGCCGCCCCTGAAGCGCAGGCTGCTTATCTACGGAGTGGCGGTCGCCCTGTTGGCGGTGGTATTGATCTTCCGGATCTCGGGCCATCTCCATGCCTACCGGGACAAACTGGCGACTATTGAGACGTCGCTGACGGAGAAGAACAAGGACCTGGCGGCGCGCCTCAAGGAGATGAGAAACCTGGAGGCCGAGTACCAGGGTCTGCGGCGGGGAAAACCGGTCGATCTCTACCGGCTGCTCTCCGAGCTGGCCGCGGTCTTTCCGGCGGACATGAGCGTCCAGTCGATCGTGGTCAAGGGTAACGTCTTCCAGCTGGAGGGGACGGGCTACCAGCCGCTGCAGGTGGAGGAAAAACTGAACGAAAACCCCCTGTTTTCGGACATAAAGGTTTCGGAGATGAAACCGCTGCCGGGCTCCGGGCGGCAGGCATTCCGGATGAAAGGCGTATTCTCCAATGAAAAAACTCAGTAACAGGGAACAGCGTCTTCTCAAGCTGCTGGGCGCCGCCCTGGCCGGTTTGGCCCTCGTGCTCCTCCTGGCGGCCCAGGTGCCCGAATGGCGGAGCCTGCAGGACGAGATCGCCCGCCGGGAGATGATCATCGGCAACATCCAGGCGCTGCGCGTGAACGAGGCGGAGTTGGGCCGGAACTACGACCGGCTGACCGGGGCCATCGCCACGGAAAAGGACCGGTATTACGCCAGCCAGGAACAGGACCTGACCCGGCTGGGTATCCGGATGCTCGCCCTGGTACGGAAGAACGGCCTGCGCTACACCCGGCTCAACAAGGTGGAGTCCCGGGACGGCCGCTTCCTGGAGGTGGCCCTGGAGGGACACATCGTGGACATCATGCGGCTGCTGGACGACATATACGCCAATCCCAAATACCTGAACGTGAGTTTCCTTTCCATCAGCACCAAGGCGGCCAGAACGTCCGCCACCCTGAGGATCAATTATGGTGAACGTGCCCCGGTATCTCCCTGACCTGTTCATCGCGGCGGCGCTGTTGGTTTTGTGCGTCATGCTCGTTATTCCCTGGCCCCTGAGCGAACCATCCGCCGTGCCGTCCAGTGAAACCGGTGTCGCGTCCACGACCGCGGCCGGGGCCGATACCGACCGCCGTAAAAGCGACGCCCGGACCGTAGCCGGGTTGTTCGGCTACCGGGCGCCCGCTCCGCGGACGCCGCTGCCCCGGCTGTCAACCGCTCCCGTGGATGATACGGCGTCATGGATCAAGTACATGGGATACATAACCGATGAAAACGGGCAGTCCAAATATTTTTTCAAGAACACGCGTTCCGGGCAGGTGCTCAATCTGTTCCTGGGCAGGGATAACGGCCAGGGATGGAAACTGACATCCATTACCGGCGCCGTCTATATTATTGAAAACAAAGGGATCGTATACAAAGTCCCCAAATAACCGACAAGCGAGGCCGCAATCCATGACCGTAAACACCATCAAAGCCGTTCTGGCTTTTTCAGCGCTGGGACTCCTGTGCCTGTCATGCAACACGTATCTTAACACCAAAACCGAGGAATTCGCGAACGCCGATTTCCTGGGCATGGTCTACGACGCCGACAACCAGGCCTGCCCGGGCGTCCGGATCTCCCTGGACGGCGCAGCGGGCCCGCTTTCCGACGTCAACGGCCGCTTCGTGCTCCCCAATGTGAGCCGCGGAAAACACAAGATCTCCGCGGCCAAGGAGAAGCACGAGGAAGCCGTTTTTAACATTGAATTCATGAACCGCACCCAGGTGGTGTACATGAAGATCTTTTCTCTGGACCAGATCCTGTCCCGGGCCGAGGAAGCCCTCACCAACCGCAAGCTGGCCGACGCCGAGTCGTTCCTTAACCGCGCCGCCAAGATTGACGGCGCCGATCCGCTTCTCATTTTCCTCAAGGCCTCGCTCGCCGTCAAGCGCGACAACCCGGGGGAAGCCGCCGCCCTGTTGCAGCTCCTCATTGAACACCAGACGGCCGAACCGCCCGTGTACCTGGCCCTGGCGGATATTTACCAGTATAAACTGAAAAACATCCCCAAGGCCGCGG
>CAYQRT010000082.1:0-10876 GCA_964419695.1 uncultured Spirochaetaceae bacterium
AACGCATCAAGCGGGGCGAGATGCTGGTGGTGGTGGACGACGAGCGGCGGGAAAACGAGGGCGACCTCATCACCGCGGCCGAGAAGTTGACGCCCGAGATGGTCAACTTCATCGTCACCAATGGGCGCGGCCTCATGTGCGTGCCCATGGTCAAGGAGCGCCTGGACGAACTGGCCCTGCCGCCCATGGTGGCGGAGAACACCGATCACCGGAAGACGGCCTTCACCGTGTCCGTGGACGCCAAAGCCTGCTCCACGGGCATTTCGGCCGCGGAACGGGCCATGACCGTGCGCGCCCTCATCGATCCCGCCACCCGTCCGTCCGACCTGATGCGGCCCGGGCACATCTTCCCTTTGTGCGCGCGGGAGGGCGGGGTGCTCAAGCGCGCCGGCCATACCGAGGCCACCGTGGACCTGGCGCGTCTGGCCGGATTCACGCCCGCGGGCGTGCTCTGCGAGATCATGTCCGACGACGGCACCATGGCCCGCTTCCCCGAGTTGTGCGCCTTCGCTGAAAAGCACGGCCTGGGCATGATCAGCATTGCGGATCTCATCCACTACCGCATGGCGCGAGAACACCTGGTGACCCGCGGCGAGGCGGTCAAGCTGCCCACCCGTCACGGAGACTTCCGGGCCATCGTGTATGAAGCGGTGCTGGACGGCGCCCAGCATGTGGCCCTGGTTCGGGGCGACGTGGCCGGGAAGAAGAACGTGCTGGTGCGCGTCCATTCCGAATGCCTGACCGGGGACGTGTTCGGCTCCCTGCGCTGCGACTGCGGCGAACAGCTGGAGGAGGCCCTGCGCCGCATTAACGCCGCGGGCGAGGGCGTCCTGCTCTACATGCGCCAGGAAGGTCGGGGCATCGGATTGGCCAACAAGATGCGCGCCTACAAGCTGCAGGAGGAGGGGCACGACACGGTGGAGGCCAACCGCCAACTGGGCTTCGCGCCCGATCTTCGCGACTACGGGTTGGGCGCCCAGATCCTGAGCGACCTGGGCCTCACATCCATCCGCCTTCTCACCAACAACCCGCGCAAAATCGCCGGACTCTCGGGCTACGGCCTGGAGGTGAGCGAGCGGATCCCGCTGGAAATACCGCCCCGCCTGTCCAATGAGTTTTATCTGAAAACCAAGCGCGACAAGCTGGGGCATATTCTGGAAAACATCGACACCAAGGAGGAAGTCTCGCATGGCAAAGGAAGGAATAAGAATGATTGAGGGTAATTTCAAGGGTGATGGTCTGGCTGTGGGCATCGTGGCCTCGCGGTTCAATGAATTTATCACCGGCAAGCTGATCGAGGGCGCTCTGGACGGCCTGGTGCGCCACGGGGTGGACGAGAAAAAAATCACCCTGGTGCGGGTGCCCGGCTCTTTCGAAACGCCGGCCGCGGCCCGGCGCATGGCCGAATCCGGCGAGTACGACGCGGTCATCTGCCTGGGCGCGGTCATTCGGGGCGAGACCCCGCACTTCGACTACGTGGCGGCCGAGGTCTCCAAGGGCGTGGCCCAGGTGGGATTGGCGGCCAAGGTCCCGGTAATCTACGGCGTGCTCACCACGGACAACGTGACCCAGGCCGTGGATCGGGCCGGCACCAAGGCCGGCAACAAGGGGTTTGACGCCGCCTGTTCGGCTATAGAAATGGCGAATCTGTACATGGCGTTGGGCAAGAAGTAGTCGTCGTATCAGCGATCGACACACCGTTACCCTGGGCGGCGGATGCCTGCGCCATCCGCTGGCCGGAGGGTGGCGGGCACAATTCACGCATTGACTACGGAGTACTCATGAAAATCGCACTTTCCATCGCCCTGGGGGGAAGCCTGGGAGCTTTAGCCAGATATTATCTCTCCAAACTGATCGCGGAGCACATCCCTCTGATTCTACCGCTCGGTACCCTGGCGGTGAACGTCATCGGGTCGCTCTTGATCGGCTTTTTCGTCGGGCTGTTCAATCACACGGTGGTTCCGACCGAGGTGAAAACCTTCGTGACCATCGGGTTTTTCGGGGCGTTCACCACCTTCTCCACCTTCGCCCTGGAGA
This sequence comes from uncultured Spirochaetaceae bacterium, assembly GCA_964419695.1. GTDB lineage: Bacteria > Spirochaetota > Spirochaetia > SZUA-6 > RPPD01 > JAFGSW01. The sequence continues at coordinate 2,038 of CAYQRT010000082.1, forward strand.
ACATCCGCCTGTTCCAGGACGGTGAAATCAAATACGCGCTGCTCAATATAGCGGTGAGTAATGTGTGCGGTCTGGTGGCCGCCCTGGGTGGGCTTGTGGCCGCGGAAATGTTGTTTAAAAAAGGAGGCACATTATGAAACTGCCGGAGGATGCGGTCCTGCTGCGCGTTTTTCTGGGGGAGTCGGACAGGGACAAGGGCCGGCCGCTTTATGAGCGGATCGTCCTTAAGGCGCGTGAGCTCAACCTGGCCGGCGCCACCGTGCTGCGGGGCGTCCTGGGGTTCGGCGCGGACAGCCGGCTCCACAGCGCCAAGCTTCTCGCCCTGTCCGCCGATCTGCCGGTGGTGGTGGAAATCGTGGATGCGCGGGCCAATATCGACAAGCTCCTGCCGTTTATAGATGAGCACGTGACCGAAGGACTGGTGACCATGGAGAAAGTCCAGGTGATCAAGTACCGGCACGCCTAGCGGACCGCCCCAAGCCGAATGCGGGTTTGAGGCGGCCCGCCGCCGGATTATGAAGCCGCCAGCGCCGCCGGGTCGATCGCCTTGACGATGTAAAGATCCTTGCGGATCACCAGGTCCACCTCGTGCGGCGGTGTGATCTTCTCCCCGTATTTATCCCTGATGATCTCCACCTTGGGCCGCAGGGCCGATTCGTCCCCGGTTTCAATCACACGGCCCAAGGAGTAATTATTGAGAAGCACCACCGTGCCCAGGGGATAGATGCCTATGCTTTGCAGCAGCAGTTTGACCATGGCCGGACTGAACTGGTGTCCCACGCCATGGAGGATTTTCTTGATCGCGTCATACCCCAGATAATGGTTCCGGTAGGGTTTCTTGTTGATGAGCGCCGTGTAGGCGTCGGCCACCGACACGATCAGGGCCTGTTCGTGAATCTGAGCGCCCGGGATATGCCGCGGGTAGCCCCGTCCGTCCCAGCGCTCATGGTGGTCAAGCACCGCATTGGCTACGCTCACGGAATACCCCATTTCCCGGAGCAGAGTATAAGAGAGCGCGGGATGGGTTCTCATCACTTCCCGCTCACGCTCGTCCAGCGCGCCCTTTTTATCCCGGATCGCCTTGGGGATGAAAAGCATGCCCAGGTCATGGAAGAAGGCGGCCGTGGCCAGGGCCAGCAGTTCGTGACCCAGCAGTTTCTTCTGGCATCCCATGACCACGGATACGATAGCGGCGTGCAGGGCGGCCGTGGCCGAATCGGCCCGGCTGTTGTCGATACCGTGAATAATCTGGATCATCTCCTTGGGGTGTTCCTTGACCCGGCGGTAGACGGCATTGATCGTGTCGTCCAGGTTTTTCTTGGGAACGGATTCCTTTCTGGCCAGGAGCGAGAAGAGCACGCGGGTCTGGCTGCGGAGATCGGTATACTCCTTGAGACAGCGGGCTTCCTCATCCTTGAGGTAAAACACGTGCAGGGTGGCGTGCTCATGGGCGGGGCTGGGAGTTTCCGCCATGAGGAAGCCCTCGGTGGAAAGCACCTTTATGCCGAGATTTTTCAGTTTTATGATATCCCGGTCCCGGATGGGAAGGCCGGCTTCGACAAAGAGGTTCTCCCCTTCAAAGAAAACCGGTGCGTCGAATTTCATGCCCGTTCTGATTTCCGAGAGACTGATGGTTCTCATCTTGGCGGACTTTTTATTTGTAAATTCGATTGTACTGTTCATGTTAATTCACCTGCCTGCTTTACTGCAAAAAACATGCCAAAAGGTATAGGTGTTCTTATTTCTTTTTATTGTAAAGAATTATTGATATGCTTCTGAAGAACCATGGTTGAAACCATTGGTTTTGTATAGAAAAGGATACAGAATTGTTTATAAAACTCATGAAAAAAGTTGAAAGCACGGGAAAAAAACGGACGTTTGATTTAATAGTAAATGAATGTAAATTTTACTGCTTTTTCGGTTCCGCCCAGGTGGAGCTTGCGCTCTGGAAAAAAGGTTTATTTGCTGTTATACTAAAATCACTGTTGCTTTTTCGGCAGCACCCGGCGGAAACGGCTTTGGAGGGCGTAGAGCATCCGCCGGCATCATGAAAACGGCTTTTTCGCGTCAGTTCCCGTCGTTTTCCTTATATTTCAGGGAGAATTTTTATCGCTGATATCTATATAATATTTTTTTTATATTCCGATAATTGATACGTTGAAGGACATTATACCGCGATCGATTTATAATTGATTTTCGGCGGCAAGAGGGTGACCATGCGGAGTGATCAGTCGGCAAAAACCTATTCTCTCGAGGGCGAGGCCCTGGTTACGTCCAAAAAAACGTACAAGAAAGCCGTGAGAATCGAGGGCCGCAAGATCGAGGGCCTGGGCAAGGGCGCTTCCCGCCGGTATACGTTCAAGGATGCCTATGTTTTTCCGGCCCTGATCAACGTGCATGACCATCTGCGCGGGAATTACCTTCCCAAAGTGGGGCCACCGGCCGGCACGTTCTATATCCGCTGCCACGATTGGGAAAAAGACCTGCGCGCGGCCAAACTGGTGGCCGTGGAACGGGCCAAGATCAGCGAAGAAGACTGTTATTTTCTAGGCGCGTACAAGAATCTCTTGGCCGGGGTGGTAACGGTCAATGACCATTATCCCCACAAGATTAATGATCAGTATATTCCCCGCCTGCCCCTGCGGGTTATCAGTAAATACACCCTGCACCACGAACCCACGTCCTACTCCCTGCCGTGGGGCGAAGGCATTGAAATCGAGCACCAGCGGGCGCGCAAGCTGAACCTGCCCTTCATCATTCATATGGAGGAGGGCTTCGACGCCGAATACCAGCGCGGCCTCGACCTGGTGGAAGAACTCGAATGCCTGGACGATCACAATGTGCACGTCCACTGCGTGGGATATTCCGACGCCGACATCGCCAAGACCAGGAAGGCGGGCTCCACCGTGGTCTGGTGTCCCGATTCCAACTTGTACATGTACAACCTTACCTGCAAAATCAGGAAAATTCTGGCCGCGGGCATTAATGTAGCCCTGGGCACCGATTCCACGGCCACGGGCTCGCTCAACCTGCTGGAGGAACTGCGTTTCGCGCGGAAGATCTACCGCACCATGTACGGGGAGGACATAGACGCACGGGTGCTTTTCGACATGGTGACCGTCAATCCGGCCAAGGCCTTCCGCATGAACCGCACCATCGGCAGCCTGGAGGAGGGCAAACTGGCGGACGTGCTGGTGGCGCGCCGCAAGGACGACGATCCCTGGGAATCCCTGATCAAGACTGAAATTGAAGATATAGAACTCCTGGGGATGGAGGGTGATCCGGTGTTCGGCGGCGGCGAATATGAAGAGCTGTTCCGCCTGCGGCAGAAGGATTATTCGCCCCTTACCATCCGGGGGCGGGCCATGCTGGCCAAGGGCGATCCGGAGGATCTGATGCGGCGCGTGCACGAGGCCGTGGGTTTCAAAAAAGTGCTTGATTTTATGCCGCTTGATCTCTAGTATCTGAAGTAGGCGCCCGGGGCTCCGTTCCCGACGCCCTACAAAACGTGAGAGGAGAACACGTGCCTCCCAGGGCAGGATTTTACAAGGCGAATTCAATCATCTACTTCAAAGGCGATCCCTCGGACAAGGTCTTCATTCTCAATTCGGGCAAGGTCAGCCTCAACTACGAGGACGTGGAAACCGGTCAGGAAATACACGACCTGGTGAAGGTGGGCGAGTTCTTCGGCGTCAAATCGGCTTTGGGGCGGTACGGCCGCGAGGAAACCGCGCTGGTCCTCACCGACTGCCAGGTGGTCGCCTTTTCGGGGGACGAGTTCGAACAGCTCGTGGTAAAAAACATCCCCCTGGTCCTGAAAATGCTCAAAGTGTTCTCCAACCAGCTGCGCCGCATTCAAAAGCAGGTACAGACGCTGCTGGGCGCGGAGGAACACGTCAATAATGAGAAGGGACTTTTCAGCATCGGGGAGTATTACCTGAAAAACAAGGCCTACTCCCAGGCCACGTACGCCTTCAAGCGCTATCTGGTCTATTTCCCCTCGGGCGCCATGGCCAACCAGGCGCTCAAGAATATCGAAGTCGCCGAGGCCTACCTGTCGCGCTACGGACAGGGGCGGGGGCCGGACGCGACCGCCCCAGCCAAGGCCGCGGGCGCACCCGCCCGGACCGCGGCGCCCCTCAAGCCCGCGGCCTCCACCGGCGCCTCGGACGCGGAGCAGCGCTACTACCGCGCGGTCAGCCTCATCAGTCAGGAAAAATACGAGGATGCGCTCAAGGAATTCAAGAAACTCGTGAGCGAGATTTCCGACGAGGAATATCTGTCCAAGTCCCAGTACGAAATGGGGCGCTGCCTCTTCTATCTCAAGCAGTACGACAAGGCCATCGGGCTGTTTACCCAATGGGTTTCAAAATATCCCAAGCATCCCGACCTCAAGGACGCGCTCTACTTTGTGGGCACCAGCTACTACAACATGAGCGATAAAGTAAAGGCGGCCGCCATCTTCAAGAAAGTTCTCACCATGACGCCGGAAAGCGACCAGGTCTATCAAAAAACCAGAAAACTGCTCAAGCAGATTGAAGGAGCCAAATGATGGACGCTTTCGGCGAAATGTTCAAACGGTTCAGCAAGACCTTCCAGAAGGGCTCCATCATCTTCTGCGAGTACGAGCCCGGCGATAATTTTTTCCTCATCCAGTCGGGCCGGGTGCAGATCGTCAAAATAATGGGGGAGATCGAAAAAACCCTGGATGTGCTCAAACCCGGCGAGATCTTCGGCGAAATGGCCATCCTGGAGGAGGCGCCCCGCTCGGCCACGGCCATCGCCATGGACAAGGTGGAAGCGCTCGAATTCAACCGCGCCAACTTCGAGGTCCTGATGCGCGGCAATCCGCAGATCGCCCTCAAGCTCTTGAAACTTTTCATCCGCCGCATCTACGACCAGAAGCGCCGCTTCATGATCCTTACCCTGGAGGACGTGGAGGCCAAGGTGGCGGACGTCTTCCTCATGCTCGCGGAAAAGGAGCCCATAAAAATGGGCGAGGTGGAGTCGCTGGAGTTGAAAACCTCAGTGGACGACATCGCCCACTGGGCCGCCATTCCGGTCACCGATTGCCGCACGGTGCTCAACCACTTCATCCAACAGCGGCGCATCGAGCTCTACAATGACCGCATCGTCATCAAGAACCTGGAAAGCTTCCAGCGTTTCGTCAATTCCCGCCGCAAGCCCAAAGTCTGACGGACCCGCCTCCCGCTGTCCGTTCATCCCGCACCCTTGGTGTTTCATCTTTTTCTTATCCCCGCACTAAACCATTTGCCCCTGTATATAAAAACCGCTATATTCTAGACAATTCCAATTTATCCTGCAGATAAGTACTCAGGGGAAGAAAAGATATCTGAAATACAGTGAATAACAAGAAGGAGAAAACGTATGACCATGAATCCTGAAGTTAAAAAGGCCCTCAACAAGCAGATCAACATGGAACTGTATTCCTCATACATTTACCTGGCCATGGCCGCGGATTTTTTCGCCAAGAATTTGGGCGGCTTCGGCCAGTGGATGCTGGTCCAGTCCGGGGAAGAGACCAAGCACGGTATGAAGATTTTCAAGTATCTGCTGGAACGCGGTGAAACCGTGGAGCTCCAGGCGATCGATGCCCCGCAGAAGAGCTGGGCCGCGCCGCTGGACGCCTTTCAGACCGCCCTGGCCCATGAACGGAAGGTGTCGGCCTCCATCGCCGCCCTGACCGACCTGGCCCGCGACAAGAAGGACCACGCCACGGAGATCTTCCTCCAATGGTTTGAAACCGAGCAGGTGGAGGAGGAGGCGAGCGCCGACGAGATCGTCAAGAAGCTGGAACTGGTCAAGGGCCATACCGGCACCCTGCTCATGCTCGACCATGAACTGGGCCGGAGGGGCCGGGAATAGGGAGGCGTCAGGCCGGGACGCGTTATGGGAATCGCCTTCAAAGGATCGGACATCATAGATATCGCCATTCATATTGAAAAGAACGGCGTTGCCTTCTACTCGAGCGCCCTGGCTTTGGTCAAGGACCCGGAGCTGACGGACTGCTTCACCCGGCTGGCGGAAATGGAGCGGGGGCATGTCGGCGTTTTCCAGGAATTGCTCGACGTCTGTTACGAGAAGACGCACGCCTCCGCTCCCGAAGACCCGGCCGTCTGCTACCTGAGGGCCTTTGCGCGCGGTCACGTGTTTGACGAGTCCGAGGCGGGCGCCGCGGCCCTGGCCGAACTGCGCACGCCCGAAGCGATACTGAAGAAAGCCATTGTGGCGGAGAAGGATTCCATCGCCTTGTACACCGGCATCAAGGCCTTCATCGACGATGATACCTGCGGCCGGGAGAAGATCAACCGGGTATTGGCCGACGAGATGAATCACCTGGCGGAATTGAGCGAATGCCTGGAAAAATTGACGGCACCGGCGGGCTAGTCGCCGGATCAACGCGATGAATCGCCCGGCCGTATTCAGCGAGTGCCTGAAACGCCTCACCACCGGCGTTCCCCGGTTGACGAGGGATGCTCCGGAGGAACTCCGGAAGGCGTTCCGGAAAACGCTTCCCAAAAGCCGGCCGGGTATAGTATGATAATCCGAACCGGACGCCGCGCCGACGACGGCCGGAACCATACCTTAACGTAAGCGGCCGCCCGTAGCCGGGCGTACCGCAGCGCACAGGCTACCATAATTTCCAGAGGGGGATTTCATGCAGAAATACAAATGCTCAGTATGCGACTACGTCTACGATCCGGACCAGGGCGATCCGGACGGCGGTATTGAACCCGGCACGCCCTTCGAGAAGATTCCCGACGACTGGGTCTGCCCCGTGTGCGGCGCGGCCAAAGCCGACTTCGAACCGGTGTGACCGTGACGGCCGTTCCGTCGCGTGCGGAACGGCCGTATTCTTTTTATAAGGACAGTGCCCATCATGCCACACGCCCCCGCCCCCTATTTCGCCGCTTATACCGATATCCTGAGATCCGCCCTGCTGTTCGCCAAATCTTCCATGCTGAGGAACACGCACCTTATGGACAACGTCCGCCGGGTGACCGCCCTCCTGGACACGGTCTCCACCATCCCCGAAACGCTTTTCAGCTGGGAGGATGACAAGGAACCCGCGCTCCGCAAGAAACTTGAATATTTCGACAGCCAGTACGCCGGCGGGGAAACTGATTTTTCCTTGATGAAGATTTACCGCAAGCACATCGAACACCGGTAACTTTTTTTTCAAATATCAGGCATACCCCCTTGCCTTTTTCCGCGCCGGGCGCTATATTCCTACCAAGTAAGTAGGAAATATGGGAAAGACACAGTCGTCCAAGGGCATGTTCAACATTTCCACCAGGGTTCAATACGGATTCCTGGCCCTGCTCTCCCTGGCCGAAGGTTCGCGCAGCGAACCGGTACGCCTCAACACCATCGCCAAAAGCCTCAACATATCGTTCAAGTACCTGGAACACATATTCAAGCTCTTGACCCTGGCCGGGATCGTCTCAGGCACCCGGGGACCGGAGGGGGGCTATGTGCTGAAAAAGCCGCCCGAGGAGTTGAGCCTGTATTCCATCTTCACCGCCCTGGAGGGGCCGGTGTTCAGCGTGGAATGCTTTGACGATGAATCGGTCTGCGATCACCTGGCGCCCTGCCCGGTGCGCGATCTCTGGAAGGATTTCAGTCTGGTGCTGGATGAGTTCCTCAAGGCGCGGACGCTCAAGGACATCAAACGCAATCACAAACGATCGGCGGTGGCGGCGCACATGCAGGCGCGCGTCGGTCGCCGGTAGGCAAGGGGGAAGGATCCGTATGGCCAAAAGAGAGGTCTATCTTGACTACAACGCCACCACGCCGCTGCATCCGCTGGTGAAGGAGGAGATGGTGGCGGGCTTCGAACTCTACGCCAACCCCTCCAGCCTGCACGAGCCGGCCCGGCGCGCCCGCAACCAGATCGAGCGCGTCCGCCAGAGCGTGGCCGCCTTTTTAGAAGCCGAGCCCGACGAGATCATCTTTACCGGCGGCGGCTCGGAGTCGAACAACACGGTGCTAAAAATGCTCACCTGCCCCGGCTGTACCCACGACTGCCTGTGGCAGACAGGCCAGGAGATCATCACCTCGGCGGTGGAGCACCCGAGCATCATGCAGACCGTCCAGTACCTGGAGTCGATCGGGCGGAAGGTGCACGTGCTGCCCGTGGACCAATACGGCAAGGTGGACATGCGCCGCTACCGGGAAGTCCTTTCCAACAAATCGGGTATCGTTTCCATTATGTTGGCCAATAATGAAATTGGGACGATCGAGGATATCAAGACCATTGCGGCTCTGGCGCACGAGCACGGGGCGTTGGTGCACACCGACGCGGTGCAGGCCATCGGCCGCATCCCCGTGAGCGTCAAGGACCTGAACGTGGATTACCTGAGCTTCTCCGCCCACAAGTTCTACGGTCCCAAGGGGATCGGCGTGCTCTACGGACGGCGCACCAAGCCCTTCTGCACCTTCATTCACGGCGGTCACCAGGAGCAGGGACGGCGGGCCGGCACCACGAACACGCTCGGCATCATCGGCCTGGGCAAGGCATTGGACCTGGTGCGGGAGGAGATGGCCGGCACCATGCGGCGGGTACGCGCGCTCCGGGACAAACTCAAGGAGGGTATTGTTCGTCTGGTGCCCGACATCAAGCTGAACGGTCACCCTGAGGACGTTTTGCCCAATACCCTCAATGTTTCCTTCTCCGGGGCGGAGGGAGAGGCGATTCTTTTATACCTGGACCTGGAAGGGGTCGCGGTCTCCACCGGGTCGGCCTGTTCGTCCGGGTCGCTTGAGCCTTCGCACGTGCTTCTGGCCACGGGCGTGGGACCGGAACTGGCGCACGGGT
>CAYQRT010000083.1:0-10768 GCA_964419695.1 uncultured Spirochaetaceae bacterium
CCTGAAGGAAACGGTCAAGCGACGACTTGAGGAAAAGAAACACCGGTCACGGAAAACGGTCACATGAGCGGAACGGAAGGCCTATAAGCTATGAGCGGATATACGTATCTGTTTGAAATCTCGTGGGAAGTCTGTAATAAAGTCGGCGGCATCTATACGGTCATCAAAAGTAAAATCGCGGAAGCCAAAAAAAACCTGGGCGACCACTACTGCCTGATCGGGCCGCTCATGGAAAACAACCCCGAGTTTGAGGAGACGGACGACGAGCAGTCCCGCACCCTCCGGCAGGAATTGCAGCGTACCGGTTTGCCCGTACGCGTGGGCCGCTGGAAGATGGAAGAACGGCCGCTGGTGATCCTGACCGGCTACAAAGACACCCTGGACCAGAACAAGCTCCTCTACCAGTTGTGGGAGGATTATAACGTCGACTCCATGACCGGCGGCTGGGATTACGTGGAGCCGGTCATGTTCTCCACCATGGCCGCCAAGGTGATCGAGGCGTCCAGCAACATTCTTACCAACCTGTCCATCGTGGCCCAGTTTCACGAGTGGATGTGCGGGGCCGGCCTGTTGTACATTAAAAAACGCGTGCCCCGCGTCTCCACGGTCTTCACCACCCACGCCACGGTCCTGGGCCGGTCCCTCTCCGCCCACGGCGTGGACATCTACAAGATCCTATCAGATATCCAACCGGACACGGAAGCCGCCCGGCTTAATGTGTTGGCCAAGCACTCATTGGAAAAGACATCCGCCCGGGAGGCCGACTGTTTCACCACCGTCTCCGAAATCACCGCCATTGAAGCCAAATATCTGCTGCAGATAGATCCAGACATGGTTCTGCCCAACGGATTCAATGTGGCCAGCCTGCCCGTATATGAGAAAAATCCCCAGTTCTTTACTCACAACCGGCAACAACTGCTCAAATTCGCGGAAGGCTTCCTGCAGCGGCCTTTTCCCGATGATGAGACCACCATCATCTCCACCTCGGGGCGGTATGAGTTTCACAACAAGGGGCTCGACGTCTTCCTGGACGCCCTGGGTCTGATAGCGCGGACACCGGAAGTCCTCGGTCCCCGGCGGCTGTTGGTCTTCCTGCTTATTCTCACCGGCGCCGTGGACTTCTCCCGCCGCAAAAACAACGACGCCGAGGGAGCCCGCCTGTCGGCCTACTCAAACATCTCCACCCATCCCCTGTGGGACCCCAACAATGATCCCATTATCAACACCTGCCAGCGGCACGGCCTGGTGAACGGTGCGCACGACAAGGTGAATGTCATTTTCGTCCCCGTCTATTTAAACGGCCACGACGGCGTGCTTAATATGGAATATTACTCCACGCTGGCCGGCTGCGATCTCACGGTCTACCCGTCCTATTACGAACCATGGGGCTACACCCCCCTGGAAAGCATCGCCTATTCCATCCCCACCGTCTCCACGGACGTGGCCGGGTTCGGCCGCTGGATCCTTACCGAGCACAGGGAGTCCGAGGGCGTCAAGATCCTGCGCCGTTTCGACAAGCCGTACAACGAAACGGTGGACGAACTGAAAAACCATCTCACCGCTTACCTGGCGCTGCCGCGCGACAAGATCAGCCGGCTGCGCCAGGAGGTCCGCAGCGTGGCCCTCAAGGCCGAATGGGAAATTTTCTTCGGCCATTACATGTCAGCCTTCGAGACGGCCCGCCGCGAATGCCGCAACCGGCTGCAGGGTCGCCTCAAGCCAAAAATCATCGAATTCAAGGAAGTGGAATACCGGGGCGCCGACAGCCAGCGGCCGCGCTTCCGCAAGTTCTCCGTCAACGTCTCCATTCCCGGCGTGCTCTCCCGCCTGCGCGATCTGGCCTACAACCTCTGGTGGTGTTGGACCCCGGAGGCCCAGGACCTGTTCACCAGCCTGAACAACGCCCTCTTTGAACGTCTGGGACACAATCCCGTGGCCCTGCTCCAGGCCATCCAGCCCGAAGTGCTGAACGAGGCGGCTAAAAATGCCAGTTACCTGAAACGCTTCAAGGAGGTGATCTCCCGCTTCGACCAGTATAACCAGAAATCCGCCTGCCAGCTTTCCGAAAGCGAAGAGGTGTTCCGCAAGCACCCGGTGGCCTATTTTTCCATGGAGTACGGGATCCACGAATGCCTGCCCATCTATTCCGGCGGACTGGGAGTTCTCTCCGGGGATCATGTCAAATCAGCCTCGGATCTGGGCATCAATCTGGTGGCCGTAGGCCTCATGTACAAGAACGGCTATTTTAAACAGGGTATTTCCCGGGACGGCGACCAACTCATTGAACATTACGTCAACGACTTCTTCCGTATGCCCCTCCAGGAACTGCATAAGGACGACGAAAAAGTCATCATCTCCATCGAGTTCCCGGGCCGTAAGGTCCACGCCCGGGTCTGGGAGGCGCGGGTGGGACGAGTACCCGTTTATCTCCTGGACACGGACATCTCGGAGAACGCGCCCGCGGACCGCGCCATCACCGCCCGGCTGTACGGCGGGGGCAAACAGGTGCGCATCGAGCAGGAGATTCTCCTCGGCATAGGCGGGGTGCGCCTCCTGGACAAGATGAATATCACCCCTTCGGTCTTCCATCTGAATGAGGGACATTCCGCGTTTCTTATCATCGAGCGCCTCCTCAACCTGAGGAAAAACCACAACCTGGACATCGAGACCGCCAAGGAGGTCATCCAGGGGAGCACGGTCTTTACCACCCACACCCCGGTGCCGGCCGGCAATGAAACGTTCGACATGCCTCTGGTGGAGAATTACCTGAAAGCTTACGTGGAAAGCCACGGCGTGGCCTGGCAGGAGATCAACGAGCTGGGCCATAAAAATCTCACCGACCAGGGCCCGTACGAGATGACGGCCCTGGCCCTGAAGAACAGCTGCCGCCGTAACGGCGTGAGCGCCCTGCACGGCACCATCGCCCGCCGTATGTGGGCGGATATCTGGAGCGGGTTCATTCAGGAAGAGGTTCCCATCTCCCACATCACCAACGGCGTGCACGCCTCCACCTGGGTTACCAGCGAAATCAAATCCCTCATCGCGTCGCACGCCTCGCTCGACTTCAATTGCGACCTGCTGAAGCGGGAAAACTGGAAGAAGATCGGCCTGATCCCCGATCATGAACTCTGGCAGACCCACGTGGGATTGAAGGAAAAGCTTTTTAAATTCATCAAGGAGAAAGTGACGCACAACTGGACGCGGGAAGGCGAGGATCCCGCCCTGCTCGATCGATTCCTGGCCGCGCTCGATCCCGCGCCCCTCACCATCGGATTCGCGCGCCGCTTTGCCCAGTACAAACGCGCCACCCTCTTTTTGCGCAACATTGACCGCCTGAAGAAACTGGTCCGCAATGAAAAACGCCCGGTGCAGTTCGTCTTTGCCGGCAAGGCGCATCCCAACGACAAAGCGGCCTTCTCGCTTATCAAGGAAATCGTCACCCTTTCCAAGCAGGAGGAATTCCTGGGCAAGATCATTTTTGTGGAGGACTACGCGATGCGCGTGGCCCGGCGCATGATCTCCGGGGTGGACGTCTGGCTCAACAACCCGCGGCGACCCCTGGAAGCCTCCGGCACCTCGGGCCAGAAAGCCGGCATGAACGGGGTCCTCAACGTGAGCGTCCTGGACGGCTGGTGGGACGAAGGATACGATCCGTCCATCGGCTGGGCCATCGGCGGCCGCCAGCAATTCAAGCATCCGGACATGCAGGACAGCGCCGACTACGACGCGCTCTTCGACGTGCTGGAGAAAGAGGTAGTGCCCCGTTATTACGCGCGTACCGCGCAGGGCGTTCCCGCCCGGTGGGTGAAAATGATGAAGCACTCCATGGCGCGCACCATCGCGGACTTCAACACCCACCGCATGCTGGTCGACTACGCCGAGCGGATGTATCTGCCGGCCGCCAAACGGCACCTCATGATACGCCGGGACGGCTTCGGCAAGGCCAAGACCTTGGCCGCCTGGAAGAAGTCGGCACGGACCCGCTTTTCCAGCATCCACATCAACCACATCGCCATCAAGGGGATCGACGGGGACATGCTCAACGTGGGCGACGAGATTCAGTTCCACCTGGAGGTGCATAAGGGCAAGATGACCAGCGATGAGCTGAAGGCGGAAGTCCTCATATTCCAGGAGAAGGAGCCGGAGACGCTCGACTATATCGGCGGGGACGGCATCCCCCGGGAAAATCCGACCGTATTGACGCTGCAGGCGCACGAGGAGAAAGACACGATCATCAAATACTCGCTCTACTACAAGGCGCCGAAGTCGGGCAAATTCAATTACGGCATCCGCATCCTTCCCTACCATCCCGATATCGATGACGTCACCGATTTGAACTTGGTCTTCTGGGGATAGGCTCCGTGCCAGCCGCCGGTCACTCCACCGGCCGCACCTCCAGATACACGTCGATGGCGGCCATTTCCGTAAGGCGTCCCTGCGTCATCTCATCGATATATACATTGTAGAAGGAACCGACCGGCCGCAGGTCTTTTCCGCGGAGACGGACCCGGATCGCCTGGTAGGCGGACTGCAGGCGCTCGGGTTTGTCACGGAACCTGAGCCTCACCGCGCGCTTCACGTGAAACACATCGCGAAACTCATACCCCTGACGCGGGGCGAACCTCCGGTCCACGGGTATGACGATTTCCAATTCTATATGCTGCGACCCGTTTTCAAAGTCGAGTTCCGCCACCGCGGTAATGAGCGGTCCCTTCTTCTTCAGGTTCATCTCCTCCATGAACCGCTCCACATTCCGCAACTCCGCGGGAATTTCCTCGGGGGCGATCCTTTTGCTGACGGTGAGTACCTTTTTGAATTTCAACTCCCGGCCGAATTCTATTTTCACGACGTCCCCGGGATCCTTGTCCGGGCCTATGATTTTTTTCCAACCACCACTTTTTGTGCCCGTTCCGTTTATGCATCTCATAGACGGTGCTCTCCCTTCCCGTTACTCCATCTTATTTGATTTTCACATTCCGTGGTGTGTCACATTATATATGTGCCTAAAAACAATCGCATTTTCAACTGTAATATCTTGGAGGGGGATCGTAATAACTACGAAGGAAGCGGGACGACGCGGCGAAAGAAGGTTACAAAAAAACGGAGGAGACGGCCGTTGGGATCAACCGTTTTTTTCACCGCCCGGGATTTGACTGGGCCGGAAGAGATTGATGAGGTCGACCTTGTTGTGCACGCCGCATTTCCGCAGAATGCTCTGGAAGTGGGTGGCCACGGTCGAATACGATATGTTCAAATCCGAGGCGATCTCCTTGTTTTCCTTGCCGAGGAACACGTGACGCAGTACCTCCTTCTCCCGGTCGGAAATACGGTATTTGGCGCACTGCCGGTCGAAATTCTCGTATTGTACTTCCGCCTCCTCCTTGTTCCGGATGACGTTGAGAATACGCTGCTCCAAGGCGGTCTGGCTATCAACGCGTTGCGATTGGCAGAGCCGGATAATCGACTCAATTTTAAGTTTCAATTCCTCAATACCAAACGGTTTGCAGATATAGTCGATGGCGCCGTCCTCCAAACCTTTTTTCCGGGAGGCTTCGGACGTCTTCGCGGTCAGGAACACGAAGGGGATGTGTCTGAAGACGTCCATGTCGTGGATCCGCTCGAAAAATTCATGGCCGTCCATTTCATCCATCATGATATCCGATATGATGACGTCCGGCCGCGGGATCAGGGACAATTTCTCCAAGGCTTCCTTTCCGTTGGCCGCATCAAAAACGTTATACCGCTCGGAAAGATTGCCGCACAAAAATCGCGCCATATCGGCGTTGTCCTCGACCACCAGCACCGTCTGTCGCGAGGAATGGAAGGGAGCGTCGGAAACGACCGGTTCGGGGACGGACGATGAAACTGAAGGAAGAATAACCGCGGTGGGCACGTCGGTCGCTTTCTTTTTCCTGGCTTCCTGCGCGGCCTGGGGGAAGGTCACGGTTACGGTCGTTCCTTCGTCCCGGACGCTTTCAATGCCGATGGTTCCCCCCAGGTTCTCAACGATCCGCTTCACGATCGGCAGACCCATGCCCAGCCCCTGAATATTCCGTTTGGCGTGTGAGATCTGATAATACGGCCGGAAGATCTTTTCCAGGCTCTTTTCCTGAATACCGATGCCGGTATCCTGTATGGTCAGACGCGCCAAGGAATCCGCGGCGGCCAGCGTTATCCGTATCTCGCCTCCCGTTTCCTTGGAATATTTCATCCCATTATCGATCAGATTGTTGACAATACGCTCGACGGCCGAGGGGTCGGCCTGAATATGCAGATTTTTTTTAATGTCGGCGTGCAGGGCGATCTTTTTCTTTTTGGCCGTTTCCTTGAACAGGTCGACAATATCCCGCAAGACATCTGAGAGGCAGATAATCTGACCGTGATTGTAGAACACCATGTTGTGGTTGAGTTTCTCAAAGTCCATGAAATTAACCACGTCACCGGTCAACTTGGTCATATTGCTTCTGATGATTTCCGAGTCCCTGTTTACGCCCTTTTCCTTGATATACTTGTCCAGATAATTGCTGATCAGGGTCAACGGCGTCTTGATTTCATGGGAAATATTCATCAGGTAATCGGTCTTCTCGCGGTCCAGTTCCCGCAACTTCTCGTTCTGTTTTTCGATGGTCTGCGTTTTGATCGCCACTTCCTTGTGCAGATGCGACGTTAAATACTCGGCGGTACGCAGGGCGCTTGCGAACCGTTGGGACAACACGATCGATTTGATGAAGATAAACCCCACCAGGGCGTTCTGGATGAGAAACACGGATATATTCGGAATGTAGTAATGGATGACGTCATTGACGGACGCAATGCACAAAATGCCTACTCCCACCAAAAGCCAGACCGACCCCTCGCGTTTTCTGATGATCGCCAGTATGACAATGAACAGGCTGTAGCCGACTCCGATGAACAAAAGGAGGGCGTATACTAGATATACCGTGGTGAACACCCAGACCGGGGTCACCGCGATAAAAAGGAGGGCCACCGCACATACCACCAGCATCGGCAGCGCCACCTTTTTCGAGGTCTCCCCGGGAAAAAGCTCCCTGAGAAAGAAATAGAAGAAGACCCAGGCCAGCCCGACGGTGATGATGTATAGCTTTATGTTGAGTTGATGGATGGGCAGGTTGGAAAAAATATTTTCGGGATAGAAATTGGCCGTAATCCCGCGCAAGAGAATCATCAAGCTGAAGAGAACGAAGAATATATTGGTCTTGTCGTCCCGGCGCATGAACCAGAGCATGAAGTGGTACAAGCCCATCATCAGGATGATGCCCATGATGAACATGTCGAACGACACGGCTGCCGTGACCGTACTGTTGAGAGCCTGTTTGGGCCCCAGGAGCGGATGGGTGAGGATTCCCGCGTAAAACTGATCGAAATTGGCCACGTGCCAGACAAGGACGATAGTGCCGGATTCCGGCACGGAGGCAATATGGGTGATCATGTGGGAAACGGTGGTTTCCCTGGTAGCGCCCACCCGGCCCGCCTTAAGGATGGGGCGGCCGTTGGCGTACATGACATACGAGGAGTACGCGTTTTGCAAAAGCAGGCCGATGTCGTTTCCCGAGACATGTCTGACGGTCAACCGCAGGCACCCGTAACCGAACTCCTTGCCCGGAGGAATTTCCGCGTTCCAGAGTTTGGGGACCGTGAGCGTCTTCCAGGTGGAATCGTCGAATTCCGGTTGAGCGAAGTCCTCCTGCCAGTCGTCCCAGATGAACTTCCATTCGCCCTGCAGCTTTACCGGTCCATCCTTTTCAAAATCCCAGTTCGCCAGGTCGATCACGCCGTTGACGGCCTGGGGAGGGGAGGGCGCGGCGTTACCGCCGCAGGAAACGGCTGTCAGGCAGAGCAGGATGAGGGGAAAAGACAAGGTGAGAAGGACGATATTGACTTTCGGCATACGCTCCTTCGGCTTCCTTCCTGAACGATAAGCGTCCTGTCAGGGAGAGGCGGGATGAAGACTATTTCTTCTTTGGACCTCACTATACCAAAATGACGGTGATACGTTCAAGACAAAAGGTAAGAATCCGACGTCCGGAAATCCGTCAAGCGGGGCGACCCGCGGACTCCGTGTCGCACACGCCGCCGTCAGGAGGTTCGGGCCAACGCAATACTCAACGCCGTGGAAAGCTTGAGGATGTCCTGGTTTCCCTTCCGCACCCGTTCGCAGAGCACCGCCGCTATTTTTTTAACCAGCTTGTAACCCAACGCCGGATCGCGCTCGCAGAGGGCATCGAAATCCGTGCGTTTCACCTCGAAAAGCACGCAATCCTCGGAAGCGGTGATGGTCGCACTGCGCGTCTCGTTCTCAAAGAGGGCCATGTCGCCGAAAAACGAGACTGTGCCCGCCTGGAGTTTGACGAACGACTTTTCCACGTTGCTGAAATCCCGCTTGCCGGTCTTGAGGGTCAGACTCTTGGTCACGTCGACCACGCCCGCGGCGAAGAGAAACATGGAATCGCCCGTGTCCCCTTCCTTCATGATCACCTTGCCCGCGGGAACCTCCAGGGGCCGGCAGATGGTCATGAGCGTGGTGAACTCCTTCTTGTCCAGGCCGGAGAGGAGATTACTCGCGGCCAGGTTTTTCTTGGCTTTTTCCAATGGACGCGCCATGACTACCCCCTACCGTTTACCGATGACGAAAGCGATATCGGTGTCCTTGATCACGTATTCGCATCCGGGATTGAGGCGGATGTGCATCGCTTCCTTCTGCTCCTCGGCCAGGTCGATATCGGCCTCATGAAATTTGCGGAGGATGAAGGAGTCGATGGCCGAGGTGTCGGCGGAGAGGATGTCGTCAATGCCCATCTTTTTTTCCTGGGAAAGAAATCCCACGAGCACGCCCCGGCCGGCGCGGAGAAAATTCTCGGAAAGGTCCTGGAAGGTTTTTCCTACAAATCCGACGGGAATCTCACACTGACTCAAGGTGTTTTCACCGGTAGTGGAGAGCATCTCCTTGGCCGCCCGTGTAATGCCCTTCTGCCGGGCGCTGTGCGCGAACAGGAATCCGTTGAACTCGCCGTAGACCAGGATATTTTCCACGTTGGCGCGCTTCAGGTGCTGCTCGTTTTCGGGATTGAGAATTTCGGCGCTGATCATCACGTCATGATTGAGCGACTTGATGGTGAACGCCGACAACACGGTGCGTTCGTCGGCGTTACCGCGCTCATCCCGACCACGCTCGTCGGCCAAAAGAATAACCGCCCGGGCCGACTCGATATTGGCCTTTTTCAAGACTTTTTCATTGACAAAATCACCGCGCACAAACCGCAGCCTGATATCCGAGTATTTGGTGCTCAAGACCTGAAAATCCTCCGCGCTCATTTCGTTGACGAGCACGATCGCCTCCTTGAGGCGGGCGTACAGCAGGTGCAGTTCGGCCAGCAGTTTCTCCGCGTTCCTGTTCCAACCGCAGACGATCAGGTGTTTTTTATCAGTGATATTTTCCAATCCTCTTCCCTCCCTCAGATTCCGGTTGACGATGATGCTGGCGATGGTCCCGGACAGGATCGACATGAGCGTAAAGCCCGTAAACATGAGAAAGGCGGCCACGATTTTTCCCAGGGCCGCCTGGGGGATCATGTCGCCGTACCCCACGGTGGTGACGGTGACGATCGCCCACCACACCGCGTCGAAATAATCGCTGAAGGCCGCACTGTGCGCGCTCGATTCGAAGAAAAATACCAGGCCCGCACCCACGCCGATAAAGGCCGCGACAAAAAGAATGAGTGTGAAAATTTTTTCCTTGAAGAGAATCTTGACTATAGCGGCCAGTTGCCGGAACAATCTTGGCATTGTTTTTTCTCCGGGGGCGACGGCGGCCCTTTACGCCTCACAAACAGATTATCGGCCGGAAATCTCCCATCCTGGTCCCGGTTTTTCGGGTTTGGTCCGGTCACGGGCCGGCGACGGTCCGGTGGAGGGCGGAGGCGTGAAAGACCGCGTCCTGGTTCAGGGCCGATTCCCCGATCACGCGGGGGAACATTGTCCAAAATGACGAAATCGGCCTCGCGGTTACCGAAGCGTTCCAAAAGCAGATCAGGTTGGGGGAATGATTCCAGGGACACTCCGGCGGCAACGCACAGCTCTTTGAGCTGGCAGGCCACCTCCATGTCGGAAACGGCGGCGTAGCAGGTGATGCCGGTCTGTTTGGGGCTCGCCATGGTCCAATGATAATGGAACAAAAAACCGAGTGCAAATATATCGGCACACCAAGCCGGAAATGGCAGCTCGGTGACAAGCGATCAAAAGGCGCGTTATGGTGGGTGAGTTATATTCTGAAAATAAAAACGAGCCTCAGGTTGTATACAATTGCGTTCGTCTCATACAACGACACATCCAATGAGTTGACCAGTCCCATCCCAAAGGTGCCTTCCCGATTGAGAATAAAGTCCACTCCCAGCAAGGCCTGTACGCCCAGCGTCGAAGCGCGATCGGTATAAAACGATTTACCTACCGTTTGAAAGTCGATCACGTCCACTTGGTAAAACGGTCCGCCGCCCAGATAGACGGCAAAAAACTCCGAAAATTGCAGGTATGCCTCCAAGGCGCTTTTCAGTTTGAGTGAATGATACGAAGTATACGATACGGCCGGTTTATTGTGCGCAAAGCTGTAACTCAAAGCGCCGCCCACCCGCAGGGAGAAGTCCAAATCCGGTGTATCGATTATGGGCAGTTCCACCTTGACGCCCAGGTCGCCGGTCACCAAAGGATCAATGGCGGTTAACCACTCATGCTGAATGATGAAAAACAAGCCACC
>CAYQRT010000084.1:0-10757 GCA_964419695.1 uncultured Spirochaetaceae bacterium
CGCCGAGCGGAACCTTCACCAGCGCCTGGTAGTCCACCGCGCGGGCATCGAGCGCCAGCAGCACCTCGTCGACGCTCGAGTAGCGCCTGCCCTCTCCCTTGACGCCCTCCCTCTGACGAGTCAGGTAGTTAATACCAAGAATCATGTCCTGACTTGGGAACACCACCGGCTTGCCGTTCGCCGGATCGAGCAGGTTTCGCGAGCTGAGCATGAGCGTCCAGCACTCTATCTGCGCAGCCTGGGTCAGCGGGACATGAACTGCCATCTGGTCGCCGTCAAAGTCTGCGTTGAACGCATGGCAGACCAGCGGATGAAGCCGAATCGCCTTACCGCCCACAAGAACCGGCTCAAACGCCTGGATTCCGAGCCTGTGGAGGGTCGGAGCGCGATTGAGCAGAACCGGGTGCTCCCGCACTACCTCATCAAGAACGGCCCACACCGCGGGAGTCTCCTGCTCCACCAGTGTCTTTGCCTTTTTGATGTTGTAAACGACATCCTTCTCCACCAACTTCTTCATGATAAACGGCTTGTAGAGCTCCAGCGCCATTTTCGTGGGGAGACCGCACTGATGCAGCTCAAGCTCCGGGCCAACGACAATGACCGAACGACCGGAGTAATCGACTCGTTTCCCGAGGAGATTCTGCCGGAAACGCCCCTGTTTGCCCTTGAGCATGTCGGAGAGGCTCTTCAGCGGTCGGTTGCTGGCGCCTTTGACCACCCGTTTCTTCTTGGAGTTGTCAAACAAGGCGTCCACGGCTTCCTGGAGCATGCGTTTTTCGTTGCGTATGATGATGTCAGGGGCGTTCAAGGCCTGCAACCGCTTGAGGCGGTTGTTGCGGTTGATGACGCGGCGGTAGAGGTCGTTCAAGTCGGAAGTGGCGAAGCGGCCCCCTTCCAGCTGGACCATGGGCCGCAGCTCGGGCGGAATGACCGGTATTACTTCCAGGATCATCCACTCGGGACGGTTGCCGGAGTCGCGGAAATTTTCCACGATCTCAATACGCTTGAGGAGCCGCTTGTCGGATTTGACGCCCTTGTCGATCATTTTGCGGCGCAGTTCGCCGGCCAGGGCGTCCAGGTCGATGGCTTCCAGGAGGACGCGGATGGCCTCGGCTCCGATGCCGGCGGTGAACGAATAGCCGTAACGTTCCTGGGCCTCATGGAACTCTTCTTCAGAGAGAAGTTCCATCTTCTTCATCTCCGTGTCGCCCGGATCGATGACGATGTACTTCTCATAATAGAGTACCGAGCGCAGAGCGGTGATGGACAGATCCAAGAGCAGGCCCATGCGCGAGGGCACGGACCGGTAGAACCAGATGTGGGAAACCGGCGCGGCCAGCTCGATGTGTCCCATGCGTTCGCGGCGCACCTTGAAATGCGTCACTTCCACGCCGCAGCGGTCGCAGATCACGCCGCGGTAGCGGATGGACTTGAATTTGCCGCAGTAGCACTCCCATTCCTTGGTGGTGCCGAAGATGCGTTCGCAGAAGAGGCCGTCCTTCTCCGGACGAAGCGTCCGGTAGTTGATGGTCTCGGGCTTTTTTACTTCGCCGTAGGACCAGGCCCGGATTTGTTCGGGCGAGGCGATCCTGATTTTTATGCTGTCAAAATCCTGAAAATCTCTCATTGGCCTCTCTCTCCCTTAAAACCGCGAGCCCTGACGGTTAATGAGCTCTTCGTCTCTTTCGGTCAGAGCGATCTGTTTGGTCTTCGAATCAAAAATGGAAATGTCAAGCGCCAGGCCGCGCAGCTCCTGCACGAGAACGTTGAACGATTCAGGGATGCCGAAGGACGTGGTCACTTCGCCCTTGACGATGCTCTCGTAGATTTTGGCGCGTCCCACCATGTCGTCGGATTTGATGGTGAGCAGTTCCTGCAGGGTGTTGGCGGCGCCGTAGGCCTCCAGGGCCCAGACTTCCATTTCGCCCAGGCGCTGCCCGCCGAACTGGGCCTTGCCGCCCAGGGGCTGCTGCGTGACCAGGGAGTACGGACCCGTGGAACGGGCGTGCATCTTGTCGTCCACCAGGTGGTGGAGCTTGAGCATGTAGAGGATGCCCACGGTGATCTCGTTTTCAAATCTCTCACCGGTCAGTCCGTCGAACAAGGGGATCTTGGAACTGGTGGGCAGTCCCGCCTCCTGGAGTTTTTTCCCGATCATGTCGTTGGAAGCGGATTGGAACACCGGGGTGGCGTACCATTCGTCGAGTATCTCGCCGGCCCACCCCAGTTCCGTCTCCAGGATCTGGCCGATGTTCATGCGGGAGGGGACGCCCAGGGGATTCAAGATCAGGTCGATGGGTGTGCCGTCTTCCATGTAGGGCATGTCTTCCTCGGGCAGGACCCGGGCGATGACTCCCTTGTTGCCGTGGCGGCCGGCCATTTTGTCGCCTTCCTGCAGTTTTTTCTTGGTGGCGATGAGGACCTTGACCACTTCATCCACGCCGGGATTGAGATCGTTGCCCTCGGAACGGCGTAAGCGCTGCACGCCGATGACCGTGCCCTCGATGCCGTGCGGCACGCGTAAAGACGTGTCACGCACTTCCTTGGCCTTTTCACCGAAAATCGAGTTCAGCAGTTTGAACTCGGGAGTGGATTCGATTTCACTCTTGGGCGTCACTTTGCCCACCAGGATGGAGCCGGATTTGACCTTGGCGCCGATGCGGATGATGCCCTCGTCGTCCAGTTGGTCGGCGACCACCTCGCTCATATTGGGTATGTCGCGGGTGATCTTCTCCGGTCCGAGTTTGGTTTCCCGCACTTCGATCACGAATTCCTTGATATGGATGGACGTGAAGGCGTCGAGTTTGACGATGCGTTCCGAGACCAGTATGGCGTCTTCGTAATTGTACCCGTTCCAGGGCATGAAGGCCACGAGGATATTGCGTCCCAGGGCCAGCTCACCCATCTGGGTGGCCGGACCGTCGGCGATAACCTCGCCTTTCTTGACGTGCTGGCCCACGTGGACTATGGGACGCTGGTTGAAGCAGGTATCCTGGTTGGTACGCTGGAATTTGATAAGGTCGTAGACCTCCGAGTTCTTTTCCTTTTCGGGACGAATTCGTATTTCCGTTGAAGACACGTATTCGATGACGCCCCCGTTCCTGGCGATGGACACCACGCCGGAATCATAGGCGGTCTTGCCTTCCATACCCGTGCCCACGCGCGGGGCTTCCGGCTGGAGGAGCGGTACGGCCTGGCGCTGCATGTTCGATCCCATGAGTGAGCGGTTGGCGTCGTCATGTTCCAGGAACGGAATGAGGCTGGCGGATACCGACACGATCTGCTTGGGGGAGACGTCCATGAACTGGACGCTCTTGGGGTTGCGGGTGTTGTAGTCCCCGCCTTTGCGCACCGGAATCATCTTTTCCAGGAAGCGGCCGTCCCGGTCGATGGGCGTGGTGGCCTGGGCGATGTAGAATTTTTCCTCGTCGATGGCAGAAAGGTATTCGATCTGTTTCGTTACCTTGCCGTCCACCACCTTGCGGTAGGGCGACTCGAGGAACCCGTATTCATTGACGCGCGTGTAGTTGGCCAGTGAAACGATGAGTCCAATATTCGGACCTTCCGGCGTTTCGATGGGACACATCCGCCCGTAATGGGTGTAGTGCACATCGCGCACCTCGAAACCGGCCCGTTCCCGGGAGAGACCGCCGGGACCCAGGGCGTTGAGGCGCCGTTTATGGGTGAGTTCCGACAGAGGGTTCACCTGATCCATGAACTGGGAAAGCTGGCTGGACCCGAAAAATTCCTTGATGCTGGCCACGACCGGTTTGATGGAGATCAGTTCCTGGGGCTTGATGGTGTCCACTTCCTTCAGTGACATGCGTTCCTTGGCGATGCGTTCCATGCGCGAGAAGGCGATCTTGAGCTGGTTGGCCAGCAGTTCGCCCACCGAGCGCACACGCCGGTTGCCCAGATGGTCGATATCGTCCACGTTCTCCTCGCCGATATAGACGCGGATAAGGTACTTCATGGTGTTGATAATGTCCTCGGGCACCAGGGTCTGGTCCTTGAGGGCCGCGGGATAATCGAATTTCTTGTTGAGCTTGTAGCGCCCGACCCGGCCCAGATCATAGCGGCGCGGAGAGAAAAACATGGCCTGCAGGTCCTTTTCGGCGCTTTCAATCGTGATGGGTTCGCCGGGGAAGATCGAGGAATAGAGGCGCGAGATGGCCTCCTCGCGGGTGGGTTCGTCCACTTCGGGGGTGTCCTTGGTGAACTTCATCTCTTCGCGTTCGAAGCAGTTGAGAATGATGTCGGTATGCAGCGAATCGGCGTGGCTGAAATCTATGATTTCGATTTTGTTGATCCCCAGGTGCAGGAGTTCCTCAACGTCGTGCGGATGAATCTTTTCCCCGGCGCGGTAGAGCTTCTTTTCGGCGTCCCCCTCCTTGACCATGATGGCCTTGGCGAACACGCTGCCCACCACCTTCTCCTTGTCATCACGCGAATCGGACAGCTTTACCTTCTTGGTCTTGTAGAAGGTGTCGATGATCTTTTCCCGGTTGTCGAAGCCCAGGGCGCGCAGGAACATGGTGGCCAGAATCCGCTTCTTGCGGTCGATTTTGGCATAGACGAGTTCTCGTTTCTGGTCGATTTCGAATTCCAGCCAGGAGCCGCGATAGGGAATGATCCGCGAGGAATAGATGCCCTTGTCATGGGAGAAAATAACGCCGGGTGACCGGTGGATCTGGCTGACAACCACCCGTTCCGCGCCGTTGATGATGAACGTGCCGCGGTCGGTCATGAGGGGAATGTCCCCCATATAGATTTCCTTCTGGCGGATTTCTCCGGTTTTTAGAAAGACTAGGTTTATCTTGGCTTTGATGGGGGTGGAAAAGCTGATTCCCTTGTGTTTGCACTCCTGCTCGGAGAACTTGAGATACGATTCATCAAGCGTGTATCCGCAATATTCCAGCACCATGTCTTCATTGGGGCTTTCGATGGGAAACGTGGACTGGAATACTTCCTCGAGGCCGTGATTCTGCAGCGGTTCTCCCTGCTTGAGCCGTTCACGCTGCAGAAACCTCTCGTAGGAAAGGGTCTGAATGTCGACCAGGCTGGGAATTTCCATTACTTCGTCGAATTCCGATCCGATATACGTGCGCTTGATTTTTTTGTACGGATTCATAGGCTGTTCGTGCCCCCTCATATGTAAACGGTCGGCCTGTCCCGATCACATCAGACCGCCTGGCTAAAACGACATTTTTTAAAAAACGACAAAACGACCACCGGAACAACCGTTCCAGTGGCCGTTTGAGTCTGCAATCGTTGTAAGAAAAGAAGCGTCGTTACTTGATCTCAACAACACCGCCGGCCGCTTCAAGCTGTGCCTTGATTTTGTTGGCATCTTCTTTGGAAACGCCCTCTTTGATGGTTTTACCCCCGGCTTCCACCACGTCCTTGGCCTCTTTCAGGCCCAGGCCGGTGATAACGCGGACTTCCTTGATGACGGCGATCTTCTTGGTGTCTTCAAAACTTTTAAGCACCACGTCGAATTCCGTCTGCTCTTCTTCCTGGGCGCCGGCGCCGCCCGCCGGAGCGACCGCCATGGCCACGGGAGCGGCGGCGGTTACGCCGAACTTCTCTTCCATAGCCTTTACGAGGTCCGCGACCTCCAGGAGGGTCATGTTCGAAATCGCATCCAGGATTTCGTCTTTGGTAAGTGTTGGCATATTATCTTCTCCTTCTGCCTTGTAGTAACGCGATAGCATCCAACCGTTTGAAGACTAAAGCGTTTTTCCTTCAGCCGTTCTTTCCGGAACGGCGTTATGAAAACCGGTCGGTATCAGGCCGGTCAATCATACGGGTTGCGCTGCGCGGGGCGCCTACTGCTGCTTGGCGTCTCCCACCGCCTTGATGGTCCTGACCAGTTTGGAAATAACGCCGTGCAGCACGTACACGAAATTCGTGGCGGGCGCGTTCAGGCTGCCGAGCAGCTGGGCGTACAGATCATTGCGTGAAGGCATTTTGGAAAACGCCAGGACGTCGTTCTTGTCGAACTCCTTGCCTTCAATGATGGCGCCTTTCAGGATCAGGGGCGCTTCCTTGGAAAAGTCGACCAGGATCTTGGCCACCGGACCGGCGTCCTTGTTGATGAAGGTCACGGCGGTCGGCCCCTTCAAGAGGCTGCTCATGTTTGGCTTACCCAATTCCTTGAGCGCCAAATCCATGTAGTTGTTTTTGACGACCTTGTACCGGGCCTCTTCCGCGTGCAGCTTCTTGCGCAGCTCGGTGATCTGCGCCACGGTCATGCCGCGGTATTCGGTGAAAATAAGATCTTTGGCGTTTTCAATGATCGCCTTGACCGCATTCACCGCGTTGGTTTTGTATTCGTTGATGCGTTGTGTTTTTTCAGCCATCGGTCTCCCCCTAATCCCTGGCGTCGATCTTGACGCCGGGACCCATTGTCGTGGACACGATCGCCGAACGGACGAATTCGCCCTTTACGTCCGACGGCCGCTTCCGCTTGATGGTGTCCATGGCGATTTTGATGTTTTCGCAGATAGTGCCCGGTTCCATGGAGATCTTGCCGACCGCCAGATGGACCACGCCGCCCTTGTCGGCCCGGAATTCGATACGTCCCTTTTTCAGTTCGGCGATCGCGTTTTTCAGGTCGAAAGTGACGGTCTGGGTCTTGGGGTTGGGCATGAGGCCGCGGCGTCCCAGGATCTGCCCCAGCTTGCCCACGTCCTTCATGAGGTCGGGCGTGGACACGGCCACGTCGAAATCGAGCCAGCCGCCTTTGATCTTTTCGATCAGGTCGCTGTCGCCCACGTAGGCGGCGCCGCTGGCCTTGGCTTCTTCGGCTTTGTCCCCCTTGGCGAAGACCAGAATTTTCTTTTCCTTGCCGAACAGGTGCGGCAGGACGACTGTATCCCGGACGGACTGCTGGGCCTTGATGTTGAGTTTCATGGCCAACTCGACCGTTTCATCGAATTTGGCGAACGTGCATTGTTTCATGATCTCCACCGCTTTTTCCACGGTCTGGAGGTCCTGAGCGTTGAATTTTTTGGCCGCTTCGGTGTATTTCTTCCCGTGCTTCATAGCGCTACTCCCCCACCGTTACGCCCATGCTGCGGGCCGTGCCGGCAATGATCTTTATCGCCGCTTCCACGTCATTGGCATTGAGGTCGTTCATCTTGATCGTCGCGATCTCCTTCAGTTTGGCCCGGCTGATGGAAGCCACCTTGGTCTTGTGCGGTTCGGGCGAACCTTTTTGCAGGCTGCAGGCCCGCTTGATCAGGACCGAGGCGGGAGGGGTTTTGGTGATGAAGGTGAAACTCTTGTCCTGGTAGACGGTGATGACCACCGGGATGGTGAGCCCTTCCTCCATGTTCTTGGTCCGGTCGTTAAACTGCTGGACGAACTGCGGGGCCGAGACCCCGTGCGGTCCCAGGGCCGGTCCCACGGGAGGCGCGGGAGTGGCCTTTTTGGCCGGTACCTGCAATTTGATGATTGCAGTGATTTTTTTCTTTGCCATACATGCTCCTTTATGGTGCCAGCGCTTCCCTTGCTGCCGGAAGCTCCCATAACATTTCCGCGCCCCGTTCTTCAGGAACGGGATGCGGAACCGGTGACGGGGGGAGAGCTTCGTCCGCCCCCCGTCATCCGCCTTGTCGCCGCCCGCTGTAAAGCGCCGCGGGGACAAGGCCCGCTCAAAGCCGGCCTGCGGCCGGACGTATCCTAAATCTTTTCCACCTGAAGAAAATCAACCTCAACCGGAGTCGCTCTGCCGAAAATGCCCACCATCACGCGCAGCTTGCCTTTCTCCATGTTCACCTCCTCAATAGTACCGGTGAACGTGTCAAACGGTCCGTCGATGATCCTGACCGATTCACCCTGGGTGAAACTCTGCTTGGGCTTGAAGTGTTTCTCCGCCTTTATCTCCCCGGTTTTCTGCAAAATGGAACGCGCTTCCTCCTGGGAGATGGGCTGCGGCTTCTGATTGAACGTGAAACCGACAAAGCCGGTGACGCCCTGAATATGGCGGATCTGGGCGCAAATCTCCTTCCACCGGGCGGACGGAAGATCCATTTCCATCAGGATGTACCCGGGCAGGAATTTCTTGGACGTGATCCGTTTTTTACCGTCCCGGATCTCCGCCACATCCTCCTGGGGCACTTTAACGTCGGTGATGAACTCCTTGAGATCGTCGGACTTCATCAGGTTGCGGATTTGTTTTTCCACCTTGTTCTCGTGTCCCGAATAGACATGGACCACGTACCAGCCTTTTGACATTAAAGCGTCCTGAACAGCAGATAGAGTCCCTGATAAAGCAGGATATCAAAAATACCCAGCACCAAGGCGATGAGCAGAATCATGATGATGACCACTTTGGTGGATGCGAGCACTTCTTCCCGCGACGGCCAGGTGACCTTTTTCAGCTCTGCAAAACTGTCTTTGAAAAACTGTATGATCCGTTTCATTCCCGCGTCCTTTAAAAAACAGGCCAGGCAGGACTCGAACCTGCAACATCCGGTTTTGGAGACCGGCGCTCTAGCCATTGGAGCTACTGGCCTATCCAGTATCGCCTGAAGTTGGTTTACTTGACCTTGACTTCCTTGTGGAGAGTGTGTTTCCTGTCAAAACGGCAGTACTTTTTAAGTTCAATCTTGCCTTGTGTATTCCGTTTATTTTTTTTGGTTGTATAGTTCCGCCGTTTGCATTCATTGCACTGCATGGCAATGAGCTCAACGTTCTTGGATTTGGCCATTTATGCGATCTCCCTGTCGTCTTTTCAAGTGAAAGACAAATATATCCTCATAACCATTGTGTGTCAAGAGTAGCCATTGTATAATTTTGTGCAAAAGCCTCCGACCAGAATTGAACTGGTGACCCCCTCCTTACCATGGAGGTGCTCTGCCGACTGAGCTACAGAGGCACTAAATTGTGCGGTGAGTTTAATAAAAACCAATCGGTGTGTCAATATGAAAATGATCCCCTTCCACTTCGTCCGCCGTCAACTAGAAGGTTTTTACCAATTCCACCGCTTTATCCAGCGTCATCACGTTGATCTCGGAGGAACCAGTCAGCCATTGCGGCATTACATAGCCCCAGGCGGCCAGGTAGAGGCGGATCCGCCTGTCGGAAACACCCTGCAGGTGACTTAATTGATCGTCAATAAAATAGGCCTTGTCCGCGCTCATGTCATCCATAATCCGGCTGATACAGCCGGCCTTGTCAGCCGGGCCGCTGTCGATTACGTTTTCCGACACAAAATCCATGCGATTGTTTTTCAGGATTTTGAGAATAAACTCGCTTTTTTTTGTGGAGAGAATGTAGACCCGGTCCTTTGACCGGCAGCTGTTGAGGGCCTGTTGCATGGGGCGGAAGACCGGGTTCAAGGAAAACCAGTATTCCGGTTCTTTTTGCAGCAGGTCCTGCCTGGCCTGGTAGAAGAAATCCTTGAATTCCTTCATCCGTCCCGGACCCTTCTCCGACAGCAGACGGTCAAAACCGGCCTGGTCGGCCACGGTCAGGCCGCGGTCGATTATTTCCTGCACCAGCAGGTAGTCTTCCCCCGAGCGGATGAGGGGACGCAAAAACGAGAATCCGGCCCGGAAATCCACGGGCATGGCCGCGGGGCGATCGCCGAGCACGTGCTCATGATAGGCGATCCAGGAGCTGACCAGCGTTTCCGGGAGGGAATCACAGAGGACTCCGTCAAAATCAAGAAAAAGAAGCTCATTACGGCTCATGATCCGTTACCCTGCCTTTCCAATTTCCTATCCCTGTTGAAGATAGATGCGGAGTCCATTGGCCAGGCCCGCGGATTCACTGAAAATCAGTGATCCCCATCCCGTGCCGCAGTGGGCGTCCGGAGGAACGGGGTATTCCTCCCGCATGGCATACCGGGGAGCGAGAGCGGCCAGCAGGGCGGCTCCGGTGGGCGTCAGCAGTTCCCGGGGAACGGGCCCCTCTGCAACGGGAATATTATGAGAGGCGATGATGGCTTGGGTGGCCGGTGCCGGCGCCGGGAAAGTACCGTGGGAAAAAGTGATGGTTCCCCCGCCGCAGCGGACCGGAGACAAGCAGGTGACAGCGGACAGATTCACCCGCAGGAGGCGTAAGGCCCGGACCGTACCGCAGATATCCACCAGAATATCCTGTGCTTCGTGCAGGTGGACAGGGCCCGGTGCGTGATGGTGCGCATGATCGTTATGCGGGGGACTCTCCCCTTCAATTCTGGCGTGCGCTGCGGTCTCAGCCCGGCAGAGGACGTCCAACACCCGGCGGGAAAGGCCGCGTTCCTCCGGGCTGAAGGAAAATTCGTCATGCACCCGGTCCAGGTGTTCCCTGATCAGATCAGCCTCCACGCCCGTTCGTTCATGAAGATAGACAGTGTGTAAATGGATGCCCGTATTTTTGCCATGGCGGACCGTGTTCGCGTGAATCTCGGCTTTCCCCAGGAGACCGGCCGCGAAGCGTGCCAAGGACAGGATCTCTTTCTTGTCGGCGCCGGCATCGAGCAGGGCCGCGATCATCATGTCACCGGCCAGGCCGGTGAGCGGGTCGATTATCAATTGCATACGTTACATCCTCCGTATTCTTCATACATCACAGCCAGACGGACGGGCGTCCGGACGGGAATGATTGAGAGGGACATCCCTAGGCCCGGGCCGGGGAAGCGTATTCCCCGCACAAATCGTCGTAGAGTCCGGCCGTGGCGGGATTGGGGGCGTATTCAGCCTGAAGGCGCAGTAAACCGCCGGCATGCTCCAGACTCCCCGTCTCACCCGCCGCCCGCAGGGCCA